>NZ_BADV01000114.1:0-249 GCF_000238895.1 Pseudoalteromonas sp. BSi20429
CCGTGGCAGTATTTGTTCCACCATTATTATCACTAACGGTATAAGTAACTGTTGCTAAGCCATTGCTATCAGCTGCCGGTGTGTATTGAATTTGATTACCAACTACTGAGGCTGAGCCAATATCAGCTGATGCTGCACTTATCACCAGGCTGTCGCCGTCTTCATCTGAGTCATTGGCTAATACGTTTATCAGTATTGGCGCTGCATCTTCAACCATAGTAGCAGTATCGTTATTGGCAACAGGTGTAT
>NZ_BADV01000113.1:0-256 GCF_000238895.1 Pseudoalteromonas sp. BSi20429
AATATGCACCATTCTAAGAATGGTGGGTCGTACTGGACTTGAACCAGTGACCCTCGCCTTGTAAGGGCGATGCTCTCCCAACTGAGCTAACGACCCATATTACATGCTACTACCTATATAGATAGTACTGGACTTTAACCAGTGAACTTCGCCATCTTTTATAAAAGGCGGTGATGCTCTCTTTTCTTGTAAATGAGCTAACGACCCATATTACAATTTTAAAACACGACTATTATATAATAATAGGTTTATATGT
>NZ_BADV01000112.1:0-110 GCF_000238895.1 Pseudoalteromonas sp. BSi20429
TTAAAACGCTACTATTGAAATAAATAGTACTGGACTTTAACCAGTGAACCTCGCCGTTACTTGTAAGTAGCGGTAATGCTCTCTATTTTCTAATTGAGCTTAGGACCCAT
>NZ_BADV01000111.1:0-6752 GCF_000238895.1 Pseudoalteromonas sp. BSi20429
TCCTTCAGTAATTTCAAGTAACTGTTGGTATTTGCTTTCATCATCACCGTTAAGCGTAGTAGGGTAACTGTTCTCATCAATAAGTGATAAGTGAATTAAACTGCTCATAGTTTATGTGCTCTTGTTGCGGAGTTATTTGAAATTAATCAATTAAAAATAAAGGTAGATAAAGTGAATTGGTTTGGCATTGCCAGCCGTACATGTCTTTGCCTAATTTAGCCATAGTAAGCGCATTTAAACAGATAAAGCCTTCTTCCATATCTTTGTAATCACCAAATTTGCACTCATCTTTATGCCAAGCTACAGCCTTGTCAATTGATGACTGCCATAGTGTCTTATCGCCTGAAGCAAGCGCACTAATTGCATCAATTAAAGGGGCAAAAAATTGTAATACATCTTTATTTTTGGCTTTTTTAGCATCTTGTTGTGCGGTGTTAATATCCTGCTGTGTAGGAGTACTGCCTGTAGCTATTTTCATTAATAAGTGGTCGTATTGGTAAATAGCAGGGTGCACAATATCATCTTCGGGTAGTGACCAATCAAGCGCTTTTATTTGTTCTAGTAATTCCGGCTCACCAAACAACAAACAGATGTTTAACTCTTTTTGAATGGAGTAATCGCTTTTATGGGTATGTAACTCAGGGTCGAAGCCGCATAAAAACGCATAGGGTGCGGCTTTTTTTAAATTGGGTTTTACTTGGTCAAAGTTTTCTAACCAATAATTTAAATAAGCTAGCTCAATATACTTACCTGCAACTACAAAGGTTGCCTGCTGTCTATCATACGAACTCAAATTTAAGTCGTGTATTTGTGGCTCCCGTTTTGCTAATACTTTTGGGGCGCGATTAAAAACACGCTCATAATCTTCTTCAAACTTATTTAACTTTAACATTCTTAATTCTCTAAGGTAAAGGTTGTAATATTGCGCCAACTACAGTGCCACTTTCTTCAACAGCTTCAAGCACCAATTTTTTAATACCAGGTTCTTGATCTTCAATAGCATCCAATAAATCTTGCCCAAGTTGGCTTTTGTCATAATCCTTTGATTTTTTCATGCGATTAAGGTTCATTTTAATCCAGTCATCATCCATTTGCGTGAACCCCTTACTTGTTTTGCCAAGCTTAGCCCCAGGCCCCTTAGCTTCAACAATAAAATATTCGAGTACATTGTCGTCTTTATCACGCTTTGCCCATATTTGATCAACACCAGGGCCTGGTCCAAAACCAAGCTCCATTTTCGCAGGTGGTGGTGGCTTAGAGAAGTGTTTTGCCATATAGGTACTAGCTGCCCGCTCACCTTTAACTTTAGTGAGCTTAGCTTTAAAGGCTCCGATGCGGCGGTTAGAGTCGCCATTTTCTATTGCTTTGGCTAGTTTTTTCTTATATGCCGCTTCATAGTCCGCTAGGTTTTTGTAGTGAGCATCAAGAGCTGGGTTTCTTACCAGCTTAAGTGCTGCAGCCCCTTTTAAATCATTTCCTTTCGGCGCATCTAATTCATTCGCAACGGTCTTTTTAGGTTTGCCCACAATACCAGTGCTTTTCGGCGGCTCGAATTCATCGAGGGCTTTGTTTACGCGATTACCAATCTCACTGGCTGCGCCTTTAACGCCTTGGTCTATTTTGGGCGCTATTTCATCAAGCTGTTTAATCGTGGCTTGCATGCCGTCTATGGCAAGCTGTGGCAGCAGTAGGTCGTATCGCCAACTTGTTGATATTTCATGAATAGTAAACTGACTATTTAATAGCACTTTTACTCTTTAAGCGCAGCGCCTCTAGCCCGCGTTGTGAATAATTCATTTAAAATATTGTTTGCACAAAGAGAAAATAATGAGAAGTAAATGAGGGACCCAATTTGAAATACAGCCAAAGGCTAGGGCGCTAATTTTTTATGGCTGTAGCGTCTAGCCAGCATCCATGTTGTTAAAAAACGGGTTAAATTAATACTTAACGTGTTGGAACAGCGGCGATTACTTCTTCATCATTATTATCGCGTTCAAAGTTTAAGTTGAACTGACCTTGACGAGTGATAGTAAAAATAGCGCGCTGCCAATCTTCCACTTCATTTTTAATGGCGTGGTCAAATAACGTTTTAAACAACGCTGTTATGTTTTCAGATACAGCAATTGCATGCTGTGTTTCGTCATCTGCTTTTATAAAGTGGGCCTTGCATTCAAGTACATTGCTATTTTCGCAATCTAAAATGAGGAGTGCTTCATGCCATTGCTCATCAATTTACTTATGTATTCTTTAATATTAACAGCTTATTTTCTAACAATAAAACCTGACAATTGTTTTTCCACAGTTCATAATAGCTACTTAAATCTATATTAATTTCAAGTAATGGTGCAGCAATGTACCAACTTAAATAATAGTCATTATCGATCCCGAATAAGGCTTCAAAAAACGCAAATGTTACTTCATTATCATTTCTTTTTGAGTCTCTAATTAAGTCTCCGAACTCATCAAAAAGCCAATAATGCGGGATATCATCATCTATGTGAGACTCGAACTCAGTAGGCGTTACAAATTTAATTTCAAAATCACTTGTTGCACTTCGTAGCTCATCATCCAAGTTTTCTAATAAACTAACTTGTTCCAATATAAAGTTTTTGGCATGAGATACGATTGCTTCATCGCTAATACTAGTACTTCTTTTGACTTCTTTAATTGATAAAACGTTCTCTATTACTTGAGTTAGACTCTCTTGTTCTGGAAGGAATTGTGTCATCTGATTAATATTATTAATTATTCCTTCCTCATGAAATATATAAGTGAAATGGGATTTATCAAATTCTTGTGTACCTTGACAAAAGCATATCCAATCTTTAATTAAATTATCCATAAGTTCTCGCTTTTTTATTTAGGTAATGTTCTGGCCAACTTAAACTGGATACTCTAATTTGATAATTTCAAATTCTACAGACGATAGAATATTATTCGCTGAATGTAGACGCACTAAGTTGTAATATATTTGGCTTTGCATTCAAGTACATTGTTATTCTCGCAATCTAAAATAAGCTGAGCTTCAAGCCACGGCTCTTTTATTTGCTGATAAAGGTATTGACCTAGGTGTTGCTGGGTGTTTTCTATATCGAGTTGCATATACTATCATTAGTATTATAAATAAATTTTGAATTAACTGATCAAGCATAAAGTTTATGGATATTTGCTAGCTTAGAAACATCGTATCAAGGAATTCTTGGAAGTTATTAAAAGCTTCGTAAAAAACAGGCGATAATTCATCCGATTCATTATGATCCCATATTACTACTTTAGGGTTTGTTGTATCCCTCTTGAAGTCTAGGCATAAAAAATCACCGCCATAAAGATAAGCAAAAGGTAAAACCTCGGCCCCAACCAAGTCTTCGTTTGCTGTAAGTCTTTCCTCAATCTGAGCAATTACTACTTTAACTTCGTATTGCTTAAACTCATTACCGAGCTTTTCATCTTCTGAAACTATTAAAAACCTTTCCAATACGCGCTCTTCAGAGTTGATTTTTATAGTAATTTTATCTGGGCATCCACCATTAAATTCTAAAATAAACTCCCTGTAGCTAATCGGTAAGTTAATATTAAAAAACATTTCTAACGAATCTAACTCATCATGTGTAATTGAAACTCTTTTTTTTAAATTTAAATCTTTCATTATGCTATCGTTTTCCGTGTACCACTACATGCAGCAATTGCATGCTGTGTTTCGTCATCAGGTTTAATAAAGTGAGCTTTGCATTCAAGTATATTGTTGTTTTCGCAATCTAAAAAAAGGAGGGCTTCAAGCCACTGCTCATCTATTTGCTGGTAAATATATTGACCTAGGTGTTGCGAGATGTTTTTAATGTCGGGTTGCATGTGCTGTCCTTAGCGTCATTGAATCTATTCAAAAATATTTGCTGTTTTAAGTAAAGATCTTATTGCCAGACTTAAAGTTGGGAAGCTTTCTAGTTCTTCCCACGTGAAAGAGTCTACAATCTGAAATTGATTCACCTTTAAGTTATAAACCACCCTGGAGCCGCTTTCATCACAAAAAGCGACGAAATTACTTACAGATTCTTCCGTATGAAACTCTTGATTGGCTTCAATAACTCCTGCTAAGTAATATGGCTCATTTTGTTCTTTAGCACTATAGACATTTAATCCATTTACAGAAAAGCCATTTGATATCTTTAATATATCTAAAAGTTCATTTGGAGGTTGGAAATTGAAAGCTTTGGTAAAATGCACATTAAAAGCTTTTAACTCATCTAAACTAATTGGTGTTAGAAGAAAACCTTCACCAAAATGAGTTTGTTCCTCTGAATCTTTCTTTATTAGATAGTTAATTAATTCATTTACATCATTCATAGTTACCTCGGATATACATTCCCTTTTGGAGATGGCCAGTCAATTGATTTTACACCACCAATTTCTAGCCCATTTGTAGCTTTTTTGAAAAGTTGTGAAGGCAGAGTGCTCAGGGCTATTTCTTATGAGTACTAAGTTACTTAAGTCATTTGTTCCACCACCATGTAAAGGAAGTTTATGGTGAACTTGCCATCCATTTGGTACACGTCCGGCCTTTAATTTCGCTATATCACTTGACGAAACACCAAGTTTATCTAATTGGGATAATATATCTTGATTACCGGATAAGTATTCAAGGAATTTTTTGCGAACACCATTATCAAACTTACTCCGTAACGCTTTATAATCAGCGCGATCTCGTTTTAAGTATTCAATTCCTTCAAACTCTACATTGCTGAGTGTCAAGCTTTTCCCTTTGTATGAACCAATAAATTCACCCTGTGTGCCCTTTAAATCATTCCCTTTCGGGGCATCTAATTCATTCGCAACGCTCTTTTTAGGTTTACCCACAATACCGCTGCTTTTCGGCGGCTCGAATTCATCGAGAGCCTTGTTTACGCGATTGCCAATCTCACTGGCTGCGCCTTTAACGCCTTGGTCTATTTTGGGCGCTATTTCATCAAGCTGTGACAATACACATCATGCTGCCAACTTGTTGATATTTCTTGAATAGCAAACTGACTATTTAATAGTACTTTTACTCTTTAAGCGCAGCGCCTCTTAACCTCTTTGTGAATAATTTACTTAAATATTGTTTGCACAAAGAGAAAAGAATGAGAAGTAAATGAGGGATTTAACCATAAAAAGCAGCCATTATGTGAAAGGTTAGGGCGTTAATTTTTAGCGCCTAACTTCACAACATCTATGTTGTTAAAGAGCAAATTAATACTTAATGTGTTTGAACAGCAGTAATTACTTCTTCTTCATCGTTATTATCGCGCTCAAAGTTTAAGTTAAACTGGCCTTGACGAGTGATAGTAAAAATAGCGCGCTGCCAATTTTCCACTTCGTTTTTTATAGCGTGGTCAAATAACGTTTTAAACAGCGCTGTTATATTTTCAGATACAGCAATTGCATACTGTGTTTCGCCATCTGCTTTTATAAAGTTGGCTTTGCACTCAAGTACATTGTTATTCTCGCAATCTAAAATAAGCTGCGCTTCAAGCCACGGTTCTTTTATTTTTTGATAAAGGTACTGACCTAGGTGGTGCGGGATGTTTTTAATATCGGGTTGCATTGGCTTTCCTTAGCGTTTAGTTATTGAGTAACGACTCGCTCAGCGACACTTTCGAAATAACGAGAAGAAAAAGACGGTGTGGCTTTTCTATCTTTTAGGTATTCTTCAGAAAAGAGGGTGACGCCTAAGCTGAGCACTTTTATTTCATTTTTATTTTGTGGGTTTACATCTACTCTAATGCCAATTTCGCCCTCATTAAAGTAGGGTGGGGCCTCTTTATCGCAAGCAAAACGTGAACCAAAAATAGTGGGCATATATGCCTCATCAAAATAATGGGGATTTTTTGGATTAAATGCATACAATTGATTATTTACTTTACTCATATCCCAGTTGCCTTTAATTGCAGCCCCATTAACCCAGAGCGTTTGAGTAAATGGTGTTTTAGAGCGGGATTCGTTGGCCTCTCTCTTAATTTTTTTCATTTCTTCACCGTAAGTAACTCTAATATCATCTTCACTAAAGGCAATAGTTTCATTAAATTCAAAGGTCAATGTTTGAGCTATGTGCTTATTGGTTTTAGAATAAAGACCAATACCAATCTCATCCCAATAATACACATCGTTTGCTAAGTGAGTGACTCTATCGTATGGGCCAAGTATTTTAACCCATTCATCAATATTGGCATCAAAAATAAGTGATTGGCCTTTATAGGTTAAATTACAGCCATTAACCTGAAAGTCACTTGCTTCAGGAGAGGCCGTCTGTATTTTTTCAGCGGGCGCTAATAATGCAGTAACGGTGCTCACTGTCACTTTATCGCACCCAGCTAGCGTTAAAGCGAGCGATATAAATATAAGTTGCTTAATTAAAGTAGTCATAAATATCTCTAAAAAGGGTGGTGAAGTTTGATTGTGATTGATCTTATTTATGTATTTCAACTGCAGTGATTACTTCTTCATCGTTATTATCGCGTTCAAAGTTTAAGTTAAATTGGCCTTTACGCGTCATTGTAAAAATAGCACGTTGCCAATCTTCCACTTCATTTTTAATGGCGTGGTCAAATAACGTTTTAAACAACGCTGTTATATTTTCAGATACAGCAATTGCATGCTGTGTATCATCATCTGTTTTTATAAAGTGGGCCTTGCACTCAATCACACTATTATTATCGTAATCTAAAATAAGCTGTGCTTTAAGCCACGGAGCATCAATTTGTTGATAAAGATACTGACCT
>NZ_BADV01000110.1:0-460 GCF_000238895.1 Pseudoalteromonas sp. BSi20429
AGGTGTTGCGGGGTGTTTTTAATATCGGGTTGCATGTGCTGTCCTTAGCGTTACTTTACATTATTAATCATTGTTCAATGAGTACGACGATTGATTTACCTTGCTCAGTCGCATCTCTAAAGGTTACAAAGTACTTGTCTCGAACTAGCTCATACGCTTCAGGGTTTACTTCGTCGATACCATCTTGCTCAATTTCAGCAATAATTTGCTGACCTTCCAAATTGCTAATATCGAAGTCGTATTTTTCTTCCATTATGGTATATAAATCTTTGACCATATCAGCAGGGAAAAAACCGAAAGTACCGCTAATATCAGCGTCAGGTGGTAGCAGCTTATGAGGAAAAAAGTTAAAACTTGCAATGAGTAACAGGCGGCTATTGCCTGCTATAGCGTCCCACAATTGCAGTGCTGGCTCAAAGCCGCGCAGGTTTATTTCGATTGACTGCCAATGAATGGCTTC
>NZ_BADV01000109.1:0-168 GCF_000238895.1 Pseudoalteromonas sp. BSi20429
CAATAACAATTGATAGTTTTAATTCTTATCAAGAATTATGGTGCGGAAGGAGAGACTTGAACTCTCACATCCTAAGATACTGGAACCTAAATCCAGCGCGTCTACCAATTCCGCCACTCCCGCACACAAGGTAGTTATTTTAAACTCTTCATTGAGCAACAAAAAAAT
>NZ_BADV01000108.1:0-215 GCF_000238895.1 Pseudoalteromonas sp. BSi20429
CACAGCGACCGATGCCGCAGGTAATACCCGTACAATTAGCTCAGATGACTTCGATAATACACCGCCAACACTCACGGTTGATGTTGCAGCACAAAGCGACAGCAACACGCCAATCATAAGCGGCACAAGTGATGCAGGTGAGGGTGCACAAGTGACGATAGTCGTTACCGACAGCAACGGCAGCCCACAAACCATCACCGCCCTTGTTGATGCGG
>NZ_BADV01000107.1:0-340 GCF_000238895.1 Pseudoalteromonas sp. BSi20429
CTATAAGCTCAAGCTCTTCTTCAAGCTCAGGTTCTTCTATAAGCTCAGGCTCTTCTTCAAGCTCAGGCTCTTCTTCAAGCTCAGGCTCTTCTGCAAGTTCAGGCTCATCTTCAAGCTCTGGCTCTTCATTTAATGATGAAGCAAGCGACTCAATATCATCAACATTTAATTCTTCTTGAGCATCTGCTAAATCCTCAACTGAGTCTGCTAATGCATTATCAATTTCTGAATCTCTTACATCTGAATTTTTTAGTTCATCATCAATTAGGTTATCTATGTCGTCTAAATCAAAGTCGTCACTTTCCTCAACTAATGATTTATCTGCAGTATCAACCGCTGT
>NZ_BADV01000106.1:0-140 GCF_000238895.1 Pseudoalteromonas sp. BSi20429
TAAATGGTGCCTCGACGCGGAATCGAACCACGGACACGAGGATTTTCAATCCTCTGCTCTACCGACTGAGCTATCGAGGCACATAAACTGTGCTAATTAATTGTGATACTTTACAATTAACTTTAAATAAGTGGTCGCCG
>NZ_BADV01000105.1:0-237 GCF_000238895.1 Pseudoalteromonas sp. BSi20429
CGCCTAAAGTAAGAGCGCCACCTTCATATGACACTTTATTCTAGACATTAAAAAGCCCGAGACTAAGCTCGGGCTTTTTGATAATAATTAGCTAGGCTAATAATTACGCTTTGGACGTTACTACAACGCACCTACGCCTAAAGTAAGAGCGCCACCTTCATATGACACTTTATTCTAGACATTAAAAAGCCCGAGACTAAGCTCGGGCTTTTTGGTAACAATTAGCTAGGCTAATAA
>NZ_BADV01000104.1:0-245 GCF_000238895.1 Pseudoalteromonas sp. BSi20429
AATTTGAAGCCTGGTAATGTCCTACTTTCACATAGCAAATGCTACACTATCATCGGCGCTGTTTCGTTTCACTACTGAGTTCGGCATGGATCAGGTGGGTCCAAAACGCTATTGTCACCAAGCAAATTTGGGCGTTAATCCGTATCGCTACGCACTAACTGAATTTGGAAAATATCTGATAATATTTTTTAAGTCTTTCTAAGTAATATCTACTTTAGTCATATTAACTTCTGTCTAAACTGTCG
>NZ_BADV01000103.1:0-25720 GCF_000238895.1 Pseudoalteromonas sp. BSi20429
TGGAAGCCAAGTTGTAATGTAAGCAACTTTAAACAAGTCTACAAATTTCAGGCGCGGGATGGAGCAGTCTGGTAGCTCGTCGGGCTCATAACCCGAAGGTCGTCGGTTCAAATCCGGCTCCCGCAACCACTGAAATTAAATACCTAAATACCTAAAAAGTTAAAACAAAATAGCACTCTTTATCGAGTGATTTTTTGCGTCTGCAGTTTAATGAATTCCTATAATTATAAAACTCACCGTTACTACGCAAAATACTCTGCATAAGTAAGCGAAGGTCGTCGGTTCGCTTTTTACAAACCCAAGCTACCGCAACCACTGAAATTAAATATCTAAAAATTTAAAACAAAATCGCACTCTTTATCGAGTGATTTTTGTGTCAGCAGTTTGATAAAATACCTTATATTCTGCTTTATTTAATGACTTTACTCTAATATCTGTGACGTTTAACAAATAACTTATTTTTTAAAAAAGAGTATTTTATGTTAAAACGGTTAAAAGATTTTAAGTAACAATACACATCACATGACAGAACTTTATCACTGGTTTGATTTAATAGGCATTGCGGTGTTTGCTGTGTCGGGCACTTTGCTAGCGTACGAAAAAAAAATGGATGGCTTTGGAGTCGTAGTTTTAGCGACGGTAACTGCTATTGGTGGTGGTACAGTGCGAGATCTAATTTTAGATGTTCCTGTGTTTTGGTTACACGATCAAAGTTACTTTTTTGCCATACTAGCTTCAGTATTTGTTACAACACGCCTTATAAATAAACAAAAGCCGATACCTCATTATATTTTACAAACAGCGGATGCGTTTGGTTTAGCTTTTTTTGCAGTAATGGGGGCGCAAAAAGCGCAGCTTGTTGGTATGCCCGATATGACTGCGGTAATTATGGCTGTAATTACAGGCTGCTTTGGTGGACTAATTCGAGATGTGCTTGCACGCGAGATCCCTATGCTATTAAAAGGTGAGCTTTACGCTATTACCTGTATAGCGGGTGGCACTGTTTATACGCTTGGCATTAGTTTTTCGTTAGTAACCGAAATGGCGATGGTATTAGGTATGTTAATGACCTTATTACTTCGTTTAGCTGCTATAAAATGGCAAATCACATTACACGTTTTTAAATATCCTGACTAAACTGGTGTAATCACACCATTTACTAGGATAAGGAATGTCGTTAGCTCGTATATTTTCTCGTGCTCAAGTGGGTATAAATGCCCCTGAAGTTATTGTAGAAGTTCACCTAGGAAATGGTTTACCTGCTTTTCATATTGTAGGTCTGCCTGAGGCATCCGTTAAGGAATCAAAAGATAGAGTACGTAGCGCACTCGAAAACTCACAATTTGGTTTTCCCGATCAACGAATAACTGTAAATTTAGCCCCTGCCGATTTGCCAAAAGATGGCGGACGGTTTGATCTTGCTATTGCGGTGGGTATTTTAGTCGCCTCTGGGCAAATAGTGTGTCCTGATATTCATAAGTATGAGTTTTATGGGGAGCTTGCTCTTAATGGTGAGGTGCGTGGTGTAAACGCTATTTTACCTTCGGTACTTGCTGCAAAAGAGCAAGATCGCTGCTGCTTTTTACCTCTTGCAAACGACAGCCTAGCAAGCCTAGTTAATGGCGTTAAACGCAAAGCCGTAAGCTCTATTCAAGAAGTGTGGGGGGACTTACTTAATCAACAACCCTTACCATTAAATATAGAGTATCCCGACTGCACACAAGCCCCTGACTTTTTACTTGATTTAAGCGATGTGAAAGGTCAGCCCGGTGCAAAGCGAGTACTCGAAATTGCTGCAGCTGGCGGGCATAATTTATTATTTTTAGGTCCTCCAGGTACTGGTAAATCGATGCTGGCCCAGCGAATGGCAACTATAATGCCTACTATGTCGGACGATGAAGCTATTTCGACAGCTGCGCTTTACTCTATTATTGGGCAATCCATAGATTTAACTAATTGGCGACAGCGGCCATTTCGTAATCCACATCATACTTGTTCAGCTGTTGCCTTGGTGGGGGGCTCTTCGAATCCCAAACCTGGTGAAATTTCTCTGGCACATAACGGTGTGCTCTTCTTAGATGAGTTACCGGAATTCGAGCGTAAGGTACTTGATTCACTGCGTGAGCCAATGGAAACCGGTACAGTTACTATTTCACGTGCAGCTAGGCAAATGGAGTTTCCGGCGCAGTTTCAGCTTATTACAGCATTAAATCCAAGCCCAACAGGGAGTCATACAGATAAGCGGGCAACTCCCGATCAAGTTATGCGTTATTTATCGCGTGTGTCGGGGCCTTTTATTGACCGTATTGATTTGCAAATAGAACTACCTCGTTTAACGAGTGTTGAACTACAAAGTACTCAGCCGGAGGAAAGTAGTGCTGAGGTTAGAGCAAGAGTTGAAACGGCTTATTACCTACAACTAAAACGTCAAGGTAAGGTTAATGCGAGGCTTAATAATAAAGAAATGAGTGTGCACTGTGTACTGGCGCCAGCAGAGTTGCAGTTTTTAGCCAGAGCAAGCGAAAAGTTGTCTTTATCGCCACGCTCTTATCATAGAGTGATTAAAGTGGCGCGTACTATTAGTGATTTAAAAGGCGCTGAAAACATTAGTTTAAATGAGCTTAAAGAGGCACTTAATTACCGCGCATTTGAGCGCCTTATTGCGCAATTAACTAAGTATTAAATAGAAAGCATATACCCTTTACCGCGTACGGTAACAATGCGTTTTTGATCTTTTTCGTCATTTAATTTTTTACGTAAACGACCAATCAGCACGTCAACAGTACGATCGTTTGGACTCCAATCGGGCTGGCCTATTTCTTCTGATATTTTTTCACGGGATGTGGCTTTACCCGCATTACTAATTAAGCAAATAAGCACTTTATGTTCGGCTTCAGTTAAGCGTGATTCAACGCCTGCAGCAGTAATTAGTGTGCGGTTATCGGGGTGAAGCTTAAAGTCAGCATATTCTATAAATTCTTCGCTTTCGTCGTCTTCTAGGTTAACGGCAACACGCTTATAGAGCGCGCGCATGCGAAGTTCTAACTCAAGTAAATCGACAGGCTTACAAATATAGTCATCAGCACCTTGTGCAAGGCCTGCAATACGATCGGCTTGGGAGTCACGACTCGATAATACAATAACGCCAATATCGGTAAGTGTGTTTAATTCTTTTGCCAGCTGAAGCCCATCACGCTTTGGCAAAACAATGTCAATTATGGCTAATGATATAGCACCGCGCAGGTTTACCCGCTGCCTTACAATGTTAAGTGCATCAGCGCCAGTTGGGTCTACCTCTATTGTAAATTCGGTATCTGCAAAGTGATTTTGGATGCGTTTAACGAGTAGTTCATCGTCTTCAACCAATAAAACATTAATAGCCATAGTACTTTATTTTGAATGCTTATAGCTCTGTATGGTAGCACCATTAGGTAAATGCTGAGAAGGGGGTTTATTAGTTTTAAGTAACTTAATATTTCAAAGGTGTATAGGACGTTATTAGAGGATGAGGTTAGCACCTTTAAACTAATTAAAAGGTGCTAAATAATTAATACTACTATTAATAAATCTGTATTAAGTCGTTATTTTAAAGGTTCAGGCTCAGTCATTTTTATACATTGAGTCCCACCATTGAGGTTCATCTTTTAGCTTTTTATCAAAGTATGCGAGCATGGTGTTCCACCAATCAAATCGTTTATCGCGTGCAAAAATTTGGTGGTCGGCGCCTTTGTATTCGATTAACTCTACGTCCTTATTAAGCAGTTTAAGCGCAGTGTACATTGTTAAGCTTTCGCCAACAGGTACATTGGTATCACTATCACCATGAAGAAGTAGCATAGGTGTTGTTACTTTGTCGGCATGAAACACAGGGCTATGTTGGCTGTAAAGCTCAGGGTTATTCCATGGGAAGCTATTTTTTGATGCTTCGCCAGAATATAAGTAGCCCCACCAACCTTCACCCCAATACGAGGTAATATTAGAAATACCCGCATGAGCTATTGAAGCACTAAATATATCGGTTTTAGTTGCCAATAACATGGTCATGAAGCCACCGTATGATGCCCCTAAATTTCCTACCTTTTCACTATCAACATAGTTGTATTTCTTTAAAAAGGCTTGCGTGCCTTCGATAATATCGTCTGCGGTGAAGTCGCCCCAGGCATTAACATGCTGCGCTGAAAACTTTTGTCCAAACCCTGTTGCGCCAGTAGGCTGTACTACATAAACAACGTAGCCATTTTCTGCCCATAAGTTAAACGGATAACGACCTGTAAAACCACGCGTAACTGGTGAAGTGCCGCCGTAGTAATACACGAGCGCCGGGTGCTTTTTAGTTTTATCTAAATTGCTAGGAATATAAACGCGGCCAGTGATTTCAACCCCATGTTTATTTTTAAAATTAAACTCCTCTAATGTAGGGAGTCGTGTATTTGCATAGCTACTTGGTTTTGAATCCCATATTAAATCTGTTTTATTTTTACTTACGTTAAGGCGCTTTAGCTGTTGTGGCGTTAAAGCGTTAGTGCCACTTAATAAAATTTCGGTATTACGGTCGTGTGAGTAACTAAATTGTTCAACAATATCCAATCCTGTATTTAACTTTTTAAAGCGCTGTTTACTTAAATCAAATAGGTAAAGCGGTTGAGTGTCTTGCTCTGTTACTTTAATGAGCGCATCGCCGTTTTCTAAAACTTGCAGTTGGCCAATAGCAGAATCGAATTGTTTACTAAGTGCTTTTACGTTTTTACCGCTTTCAGTAAGTAGGTAAAGTTGCCCGTCGTAGTTATTAGCAAGCATTGCTTTTGGTAGAGCTCTGCCTGCGCCATTTTTAAAGTCAGGGCCTGCAACTACATAAATATCTTTATTTGCGTATTTGGCTAAATTAAACGTTTTGAATTTACCAAGCGATGAAAGCTTGTTTGATTTTAAATCGAGTTCGACTAACTCTGTTTCAGGGTGGGTTGATGCTTGCATTGCCATTACTGGGCGGCTCATTAATATTTTGCCACGGTTACTATTTGAATCTTCAAGGCTGTAAGAAAGAGGACCTTGGCTAAGTGCTTTTGTTAAACCACTTTTAGTATCAAGCATGTAAATTTGACTGGTGGTACGTGCATACGACCAACGATCTTGTAGACCTTTATAGTGCTTGGTTAAGCTGTTAGTGCTTTCAGGTGATTTAGACCAGCTAAACAAAAGACTGGTGTCGTTATAAAAGGTAAAGCCATTGGCTCCTTCTAAATCGTTTGCTAATGTTTTTATTGAGAAGTTTTTACGGCTAAGTTGTTTAAGCTCACCATTTAAAAAATACACTAAATATTGGTTATCTGGACTCCAAATAATGTTACTTGGTTGGCCTGCTTCGAAGCGATAAAGCGTTTGATTATCTGAATCTTTAAGTACAGTAACTGTATTTGCTTGGTTTTGTGTTTTATCGCTATAAGTGCGAGTAGTAGTAACGTACTGCTTAGCATTAGGTGCGAGTGATAATTGACTGATTGTAGGGGCATCAAACAATTGTTTTGCAGATAAGCGTTTTGTTTGTGAGGCGCTAAGCGTAATTTTATCAACGTCGCTTTTAGGTGCAAAATCAAGCGTTACATCGTGCCAATTAGCTACTTGTTGGGCTACTATTAAAATAGAGTGAGTACTGTTATTTAAAGCTAACTTATAGCTATTTTTATCGCCTGTTTGTAGTTCGCCATTAATAAATAACTGACCTTGCTCAATCCCTTTTAAGGTAAGCGTACCTTGTGTAAAGCGGGTTGTTTCAATATTAAATTTTAGTGCCTGTAACCCACCTAAAGTGAGCGCATTGATTTTATTAAACGGCTGCCAGTTTTGTTTTTTCCCAAATACAGAAAAACTATCTGAGTCTGCTTGTAGCTGCGGCAATAGGTTATTAATAATGGCATTGCCATGAGGTGTTTGAAAAGGCTTTAACTGCATATCTTCGGCAAGTGGGCCGATAAACTGAATTTTTGATTTATCCAATGGTGCAGCTATTGCAGCAAAGCTTAAGCTGCTAAGCGTCAAAAGAGTCGCTGCATGCTTAAATAGCTTATTTTGATGACACCATGGTGCGCTAAATTTCATTATTATGCCTATTATTATTGGAAGTTTGGCCAAATATAGCATGTATTGATACCATGCTCACATATCCAATATAGAGGAGAGAAAGTGACTTTACTGATAGTTTATATGGTAGTGGCGATTGTTATTTCGTTTTTATGTTCTGTGATGGAGGCTGTGTTATTAAGTATTTCGCCCAGCTATGTTGCATCACTTAGGAAAGATCATCCTGAGCTTGCTAAACAGCTCGAAAAACTTAAAAACAATATAGATCAGCCTTTAGCTGCTATTTTAACTTTAAATACGGTTGCCCATACTGCGGGTGCTGCTGGGGTAGGCGCACAGGCAGCTGTCGTGTTTTCCGATGCGGCTGTAGGCATTGCATCAGCCATTATGACATTCCTCGTATTAATTCTTTCTGAAATTATTCCTAAAACCTTGGGGGCTAATTACTGGCGAGCTCTAACGCCAAGTGTTACTTACGCTTTGAGGTTTTTAGTTATATTGCTAAAGCCTTTTGTATGGTTTGCACAAAAGCTAACAAATTTAATGGGTCCAAAGCACGATGAGGCTTACTATATTCGTCAAGAGATAGAGGCAATGGCTGATATAGGTACGGAGTCGGGTGCATTACATCAGGATGAGTCCGAAATAATTCGTAATTTATTGCATTTTAGACATGCAAAATTATGCGACTTAATGACGCCTCGAACGGTTATTTTTAAAATCCACAAAGACTTAACAGTAAATCAGTATTTAAACGATCACGGCTCGTCGTCATTTTCTCGTATATTGGTATTTGATAAAGACAGCGACGATATTGTTGGGTTTGTGCATAAAAACGATATTATGCTGGCATTTCACCGTTTAGGTACCGATTACAAAATTAGCAAATTGATTAAGCCTATTTATACGGTGCCGAGTTCTCAAAATGTATCGTCGTTACTGCAAACTCTTTTAACAAAGCGCACGCATATATGCCTAGTTGTAGATGAGTACGGTGACGTGCAAGGTATTGTAACGCTAGAGGATATGATTGAAGCTTTAATGGGGCTAGAGATTGTAGATGAGCGTGACCAATCTACTAATATGCGCGCAGTAGCAAGGCAGCGTTGGCACAAACGTTTAGCAAGCAGTGCGCATATAGTCAGTGAAGAAGATAAACACACTCGGGGTGATAATTAGTTAACCAGCCCCGATTAAATATTAATACCGCTTTAAGCGGGGCTGCCATCAGTTTTCAGCCAATCTTTAGCCCAAGATATAAATTCGTCTTGTGGTTTAGGGCGGCTAAATAAAAAACCTTGTATGGCTAGTTTTCTTCTATAATGCCTTAAATAAACGAGCTCTTCTGGTCGTTCAACACCTTCTGCTACTAAGTCTAAATTATCTTTACTCGTAATATTAAATAACGAACTTACGACCACTTGAGAAAATAAATCTGTTTCTATATGGCTAATAAGTGAACGGTCTATTTTAATTTCAGTAAAAGGAAGATTTCGAAGCTGATTCATATTAGTAAAACCAACACCAAAGTCGTCTAGCGATATACCAAAGCCATGCATTCTTAATCTGTTTAGTGTTTCTAATTGCATGAGGCTTGAGAGTGCATGTTGTTCTGTTATTTCTATAATTATATTACTAGGCGTGAGTTGGTTTAATTCTAAAATGAGCAGTAATTTATTAGGGCAGTTTAAGTCGTCGAGCTGAGTTGGCGATAAATTAAATGCCATTTTAAAATCATGACCTAGTTGCGCTTTCATATTTTTGAATTCGCTGGTGGCCTTTTCAAAAAGAGAAAATGTAATTTGATTAATTAAGTTGTGTTGCTCGGCAGTGTTTATAAAACGGTTAGGTAAAATAATATTGCCGTCTTTACTTGATAAAATACGTGCTAAGACTTCAACGCTTTCAATTTTATTGTTATCAGCGTTTATTTTTGGTTGGTAAAAAGGCGTTATTTCATCGTTTTTTAATGCATCAATAAGCTCATCTTTTGAAATGACTGACTCTTTTAATAAAGTGTGGCTGTTTAATTGCGCCACTTTAATAAGTAACCTACTAACCTGAGACAGTTGCACTGGCTTTGAAATATTACCAATGAGGTGAGCGTTATGTTGTTTCGCGAGATTGGCAGCTAAGCTAATAACTTTATGGTCCATTTCAGAAACAATTATAATACCGCCTTGATAATGTAACTCTCCTAAGTGGCGGATTAGTTCCATGCCGTCCATTTCGGGCATATTGAGATCAGTAAAAATAGCATCAAAGTAGTTGATATCCTCTTTAACTTTTTCAAGAGCTTCTTTTGCATTCAGGCACGTAGTTATAGTGTTAGACATACCCAATTCGTTAAGTATAGCTTCCATAACGATCAAAATTGCTTTTGAATCGTCAACAACTAAAATATTAGGCAATATTTTGTCCACTGTTATCCCTTTCAATGTATCGCTTGGAGTTACTATAAAAGTAGTAGTGTTTTTTTATTTTGTCAGTATCAAATACTTTTATTTTGAAAATAGTTACCTAGCACCTTCACTCGTGTTTTTAAGCTGATTAGGTATACTAGCGCCATTATTTTAAACGGTCTTAATTATGATAAGAATAGATCTCACTTTAGCCGAGCAACCATTTTCGCTTATGGTGTCTGGGCAAAGAATTGTGCAGGTATTTCACGCGCAACAAGCCATCACCTTTGATAACCCTCGTGAAAACTATTTTCAATTTACTTACGACAACAAAGTAATAGGTATTGATACAGCGGCAGTGGAAGAGCAAAGCATTTCGCTCTTTGTAGATGATCAATTTGCAACACAACTTGCGTTACCAGCACCTACAAATGGGTCACCTAAAAAAGGCTTTTTAGGTCTGGCTGCATTAGGTTTTAAGCTTTTTAAAAGTGCTAAGGTAATTAAAGTAGTGCTTGCAGGGGCTTCTGTTGCAGGCTATGCGTGGTTATTTAGTATAGAATTTGCATTAATGCTAATTGGGTGTTTAGTTGTACACGAATACGGCCATGTGCGAGCAATGAAATACTTTGGCATAAAAACCAAAGGTATTTACTTAATCCCATTTGTAGGTGGGCTAGCTGTAAGTGACGACAAAATAACGACTCGTTGGCAAGATGTCGTTATATCGCTAATGGGACCTGCATTTGGTTTAATTACCTCGGTGTTGGGTGTCGTTTTATATTACGCCACCGAGATGGAAATATTTGCAGGTGTGGCGGTTCTTAGTGCGTTATTAAATTTATTCAACTTGTTACCAATTTTGCCGCTTGATGGCGGGCATGTATTAAAAAGTATCAGCTTTTCAATGCGTTCATGGATTGGTTTAAGTGTATGTTTACTCGGTGTACTGTTTGGTTTATGGCTGAGCTACACATTTGGCTTAATGTTACTGGTATTCTTTTTGTTTGTAGGTGCGCTGGAAATTGTATTTGAATGGCGAGGCCGTCACTATTCACATTTAATGCCACTAGATAAATATGGCCAAGGTTTTTCAGCGGTTATGTATGCAATTGTAGTAGCTGGGCATGTAGCTGTAATGATGCACTTTGCCGATTCGGAAAATCCAATATTGAGTCTGCCGATGACTATTTTATCGAGCTAGTATTTTTATTTTTTCTAACTAAACAAGTTAGTTTTTTGCATTAATATTTTATTTTTCGACTTTTATGTTGATTTATTGTTAATTGAATTCTAGTGTAATATAAATTAGAACAATCTTAGCGGATCAACTGGATGTTATTTAGAAAGGAAGCTGTCGCTCAGCAAAGAGAGCGTTTAACAGGAGTGATTACGCTCGCACAACCACTATCAATAAAACTTACCGTATTTATTTTGGTATGTATTTCGATTGTAATGATAGCCTTTTTATTTACAGCAGAATATTCACGCAAGGAAACAGTTCGGGGGTTTTTAATACCCAATAAAGGGATAATCCAAACCTTTGCTAGTCAAGGTGGTATGATTGAGCTGCTATTTGTACAAGAGGGTGATGCCGTTACTAAAGGTCAGCCGTTGGCGACCATTATTGTGCAGCAAAATAACAGCCAAGGCATAGCCTTGAGTACCCAGCTTGTTGAGCAGCTAAGTATGCAAATACAGTTGCTCAATGATGAGATAACACAAAACCTTACCCTACAAAAGCAAGAGTCACTTAACTTACACGCGCAAAAACGTGCACTTACTAATGAGCAAGCTGCATTACAAAGTCAACTTGCTCTAGCTGATGAAAAATTAGGGCTACTTAACCGCCAACAAAGCAACCTTAATCAACTTAATAAAAATGGCTTTTTATCAAACATCGAGCGAGAGCAACAGCAGCAAGCCCTCTTAGATGCTAAGCAAGAAAAACAAAACCTAGCGCGCTTGCTTATGCAGCAAGAAAATCAATTAAGTCAACTTAGTTTTAATATTGCTAACGTGCCCCAGCAGTATACTTTGCGTATAAATAGTCTTAAGCGCCAACAAGCGGATATTCAAAACCAGCTCACACAAATTAAAAGTAACTATCAATATACCATAACAGCCAGTAACAGCGGTGTTGTTACTGGCATTCAAGTGGTTGAAGGCGAAACACTTACCCAAGCCAAACCACTGTTGCATATTATTCCCGAAGGTTCCGAGTTGGTTGCTGAATTACTATTACCTACCCGCTCAGCAGGGTTTATACAGCTCGGCAACGATACGCGCTTGCGCTTCGATGCCTTTCCTTACCAGCGCTTTGGTTTTATTAACAGCAAAATTATCCGCATCGACAAAGCACTCATTACCCCAAATGAAATACGTTTGCCCATTGCACTGCAAGAGCCTGTGTACCGTTTGCGAGCAACACTCAGCCAACAGCAAATGCAGGCCTATGGTAAGGCGTTTGAGCTGAAAAGCGGCATGTTGTTTGAGGCGGATATTATGTTGGAGCAGCGCACATTAATCGAGTGGTTACTCGAGCCACTGTACAGCCTAAAAGGGCGAGTAAGTTAAGTGTAGCGCTTTATGAAATAAAGAAAAATTTGAAAGTTTTGGTGGTTTGCTAAATGCAAACAACCGAAAAAGACGGCCAGCTTTAGTTAACTTTAGCGAGCAGCTAAAGCCAGCCTATTAATCGCTCACCTTTATTGAAGGGGAGCATATTAACAACCCGATGACTTAACTAAAAAGCATCGGATTTATGGAGTATAACATTATGCGTGAATTAAATGTAAATGAACTTAAAGAAGTAAGTGGTGGTCCATTCCCCCTGTTTGTAGCAATAGCAGTCTATGGAGAAGTTGCAAGCTTTGCTGCAATCATTAGTGGTATAGCAACTTATAATGCAATTAGAAAATAGGAGGGTCTTGCAATGAGAGAATTAACAAGTAATGAAATACAAGAAATAAATGGTGGCCCACTACCTTTTATTATTGCTGGTCTATATGCTAGCTCGTCGATTACTGCAGGCGGTTTGGCTACTGCAATTGGGATTGGAGCTGGTTTTGGTGCAATTGTAGGTGGTATAGCTGCAGTATATCATAACGCCGCTGAGTAATTATAATAGAGGAGATAGAAGGGGATTTATTCCCTTCTTTATTTAAAATGAAGCTATCCGCGATCGTATCAATTTTTGCAATGTGTTCTTTGATAGTCCTAGG
The DNA here is from genome assembly GCF_000238895.1 of Pseudoalteromonas sp. BSi20429. Lineage (NCBI taxonomy): Bacteria > Pseudomonadati > Pseudomonadota > Gammaproteobacteria > Alteromonadales > Pseudoalteromonadaceae > Pseudoalteromonas > Pseudoalteromonas sp. BSi20429. The sequence continues at coordinate 11,705 of NZ_BADV01000103.1, forward strand.
GTCTGTATATGTAATTATAAAAGACGTAAATTTGCTGCTTAGTGATAATGTAATTTCATACGGTGAGCTAGCTTTCTTTACTGTAACTCTTGGGTTTTCTTTAGCTATTCTAACGGGTATATATAAAAATAAAAAATGGGCGTTATATATTTTTATCTCTATGGTTTTCTTTATGGGAGGTAATTTTATTATTTTAAGATTAAGCCTCAATGGTGCCTTAGAGCTAGTTGATTTTTGGATTATTACTTGTACTTTGGGTGTCTCCGCGATAGTAATACGAGTTATGCTGAAGTTAGATTCAATGGCTATTTTCTCAAAAAATGAGCTTGATTAATAAAATGTTGTTTGACTAAGGTAATTATGAACTCTGCAAATGGACTTATAACTTTTTCACTCTCAAAACCAGTCCCAGTGATTCTCCAATCCGAAATAGCCGAATGCGGCCTTGCCTCAATGGCTATGGTGGCATGTTATCGCGGTCATAAGCTGGATATGCCTGCCATGCGAAAACGCTTTTCGGCTAATCTAAAGGGTATGAACTTACAGCAGTTGATTGAGCTAGGTGATAATTTAGGGCTAGCTAGCCGTGCGCTACAATGCCCGCTTGATGAAGTTCATAAACTGCAAACGCCGTGTATATTGCACTGGGATATGAATCACTTTGTGGTATTGACCAAAGTCTCTGGTAAAGGATCTTCAGCTAAGTTTGCTATAAACGACCCAGCTGTTGGTAAACGCAGTTTAAATAGTAATGAGTTTAGTAAACACTTTACCGGTATTTGTTTAGAGCTGACTCCAACCAGTCAGTTTGAAGCCAAACAAGAACAAGCACAGATGAAGTTTACCCAACTTTGGAGCTCAATGAAGGGCTTAAAAGCAGGGCTAATAAAACTGATTGCGTTGTCACTGGTATTGCAATTATTTGCTTTGATGACCCCTTATTATATGCAGTGGGTGGTGGATGAAGTACTAATCAGTTTTGATGAATCGTTATTAACGGTACTTGCCATGGGTTTTGCTCTGATTGCGATAATTTCAGTGGTGACTAATGCGGTACGAAGTTGGCTAATTTTACGGCTTTCGAGTTTGCTCAATATGCAAATGGGCGTGAATTTGCTCAGGCACTTATTGCGCTTGCCAATGAACTATTTTGAGTCCCGCCATATTGGCGATATTGTCTCGCGCTTTGGCTCATTAGCGCAAATACGGGAGCGCATAACTACAGGGTTTGTAGAAACACTGGTCGATGGCGTAATGGGCATTACTGTATTGATCATGATGCTAATTTATTCGCTAAAACTCACTGCGGTAGTTGTTGGTGCAATTGTGCTGTATACCCTGGTACGTTTAGCGCTGTATCGTCCACTACATCAAGCCACCGAAGAAATGATTCAATCATCTGCCAAAGAGCAATCGAACTTTTTAGAAAATATTCGGGGTATGCAAACTATAAAATTGTTTGGTAATGAATCGCAGCGCCAAGGTATTTGGCAAAACCGTTATGCAGAGGTAATAAACAGTGAAATCCGTTTAGGGCGTTTAAACATTAGCTTTGATTCATTTAATAAGCTGTTATTTGGCCTTGAAAATGTATTGGTGATTTACTTTGCTGCATTGCTAGTTATGAGCAATAGCTTGTCTGTTGGTATGGTACTGGCGTTTATTGCTTATAAAAACCAGTTAACCAGCCGCTTTGCCAACTTAATTGAGCAAATTATTCAATTCAAAATGATGCGCTTACACTTAGACCGTATTGCAGATATAGCACTCACGAAACAAGAAGCTAATCGTGACGGTGAAATGGCATATACAGGTGATGACGAAGGTAAAGTTAAAGGCCAGCTTGCGCTCGAGAATATTTGCTTTAGTTACAGTGAAGAGCAAGCGCCTATTTTAAATAATGTTAATTTAACGCTGAATACCGGTGACTCGATTGCGATTACAGGGCCATCTGGCGCGGGTAAAACTACGCTAATGAAAATTATGCTGGGGTTATTACAGCCGACCTCGGGTAAAGTGCTGCTGGATGGTAAAGATATCACCCAGCTTGGCCTTAAAAACTACCGCAAACAAATAGCTGCAGTAATGCAGGATGACACATTGTTAGCTGGCTCAATCGCTGATAACATCAGTTTTTTTGACCCACAGCCGAATTATTTAAAAATAGAGACGTGTGCTCGTCATGCGGCTATTCATGATGATATTACCAAAATGACTATGGGTTATAACTCATTAGTAGGTGACATGGGATCAAACTTATCGGGCGGTCAAGTACAGCGTTTACTCCTTGCTCGCGCATTGTATCAATCGCCCTGCGTGTTGTTTATGGATGAAGCAACTAGTCATTTAGATAAAGACAACGAGGCCAAAATAAGTGAGCAAATTCAGCACTTACCAATCACACGGATTATGATTGCTCATCGCCAAGAAACCATTAACATGGCCAGCAAAGTCTATCAACTGAAAGAGGGTAGGTTGGTGGAGCTACAACAGCAGAGCGAGAGTGCATAAAACAATCAAGGCGTGTGTATTACACGCCTTTTTATTATGTTTACAGTTAATAAAAGCTCAATACCAGCGATATAAAAACCCCAGTTACAAACAACTGCACAACACAAAACCCCATAATATCTTTTGCTTTTAAGCCTGCGATAGCAAGGACGGGTAATGCCCAAAAAGGTTGAATTAAATTAGTCCACGCATCACCCCACGCAACAGCCATTGCAACGCGAGATATATCGGCACCTAGCTCTTGTGCTGCAGGTATTACAATAGGCGCTTGTACTGCCCATTGGCCGCCGCCAGAGGGTACAAACATATTAACGAGTCCTGCACTTATAAAACTAAAAAATGGCAAGCTATCAGCATCTGCAACGGCAATAAAGCCACGTGATATCTGTTGTGCTAATCCGCTATCAACCATTACCGCCATAATGCCAGCATAAAAAGGAAATTGAATAACGATGCCAGCCCCGCTTGGAATTGCTTGTTGCAGACTGTTAAGTAAATTATGGGGTGTTTGATGCAGCGTAATAGCTAAAAACAAAAATACGGCAATAACGCTATTAAGGTTTAAGTTTCCGCCAGCAATAAAAAAGTAATAACCTAAATATGCCAAACCTAATAAGCCAATTGTCATGCCGAGTAGTTTACTTTGTTCCAAATGTTGGGCGGGTCTGGTTATTGTTGTGGGCTTAGGTGTTGTCTCTTGTAAAAGAGCTGGGTCGATATATACGCTTTCTTGCTCGCTTGGTAGCATATAGCGATTAACGAGCGGCATAATAATGAATAAACCAACTAATATGGCTATATTAAAGCCCGCAAATAAAGTGTGCTCTGTACTAATAATACCAATGCTGGCCTCTGAAAAGTGACCATCGGTTGCGATAGTTAAAGGAATCGAGCCAGCTAATCCGCCATGCCATACAACAAAACCTGAGTAAGCGCTGGCTACTAATAATCGATAATCAACACGAGTATGTTTAGCAATTGCCTTGGCAAAAAGGGCACCAATAACTAAGCCAAATCCCAATTTATCCAGCTCGCTAAAAGCGAAATAAGCGTGACTAATATAATTGCTTTAGGTGCGGTGCTTGCAAATGTTGCTAGTTTTTCTAATAACTTACTTATAGGTGGCGTACTTGCCAACATGTAGCCTGTAATTAACACTAGTAGCATTTGCATAGCAAAACTTAATAAGTTCCAAAATCCACCTCCCCACGCTTGTAATACTTCAATGTTGGTTGCGGTTGTAAATAAGTTCGCACTAATAAGGGTGATAACTGTAAGTAAAATTACAAATATAAAAGGGTCGGGAAGATAACGCTCTACAATTTTAGTAAAAGGGCGGGCTATTTTATTAAGCATAAGCACAACTGTTTTGGTTATTATTTTAACGCTAATTAATCATGAAAAATCACCATTGGCAAACAGCATTTAGTCTAATATTTGCGGTTAAAAGCTTAAACATTGCTTAAAAGCATCGCTTACAGTAACGTACTGTTTATAGATAATTTACTAACGAAGACTTTGTATTATGCCGGTGATATTTAAAAGGCTAGCGTTACTTGTTCGCGCTCATATAGATCAGTTGAGTTGGCAAGCAGTGGCATTAGCTATTTTGACTCATATGCTATTAACATGGAGCTTACTATTTATAGCGAATGAGAAAGCGTTAACCTCGCTTACTACCTTTTTTTACTATTACACAGTAACAACATCAACAGTGGGATATGGTGACTTTAGTCCAACTACTGATCTTGGTCGTTGGGTGGTTGCATTAATACAAATTCCATTTGGTTTAGCTTTATTTGGTGTTTTGCTAGGAAAAGCAGGACAAACTGTTACTTACTTAATTAGGCGCGCTATGACTGGTGATAAAAACTTTGCCCACAGTAACCACCATATTATTATTTTTGGTTGGCACGACACTCGTACAAAAAAGATGATTGATTACATTTTGGCAGATACGAAACGTACTGACCGTCGTATTTTACTCGCGGTAACAGAGCAAATGGATCATCCTTTTTTAGCTAACGAAAGCGTTGATTTTGCACGTTTAACGAGTTTTACAAATTTAGCTGAACTAGAGCGGGTAGCTATTCGTAGTGCTGATAAGGTGATTATTGATGGTCAAGATGACGACCAGACATTTACGACAGCCCTGCGCATAAGTCGCCTAGTAAAAGATGATTGTCATATAAGTGCTCACTTTTTAGATGAAACTAAAGTTGAGATGATGTTAGAGCATTGCCAAAATGTAGAATGTAGTAGTGCAAAATCAGCTGAGATATTAGTACGCTCAATGCAAGATCCAGGTTCGAGCCGTGTGCAAGAGGAGCTGCTATCTACTTTGCACGGCGATACACAATTTAGCTTGAAAGTACCAAGTGGCTGCAAAGATATGGAGTTTGGTACTTTGTTTCATCATTTTAAGCTTGAGCATGATGCAATACTGTTAGGTGTTGCCCATAATTTAAGTGCGCAAAATATGGATTTAAACCCACCATTAGATTACAAAGTAAGTGAAGGCGATATTTTGCACTATATATCGGTAGATCGAGTATTAAGTAGTGAAGTAGACTGGTCGAGCCTAGAAAAATAATGAATGAAGTTGTATTTTTAATTGTTGTTTTAAGTGCTTACATATTACCTGTCGTTATTGTACTCAACAGTAAGCGTACACAGGGTCATGAAAAGAATGGCTGGCTAATGGGAATCATTATATTTTCTTGGTTAGGTTTAATGATGTACTTTACCATTGTGCCCAAGCATAGGCACAAAAAGAAAAAGGCTAAATAGAGTAATTAGCCTTTATAGCCGTTTCCGTTGGAATAAATTACTCTTCCAACTGTTTGAGTTTATGCTCAATTAGAGGGTCGTCAGGTAGAAGTTGCTGGGCGACTTCTAATAGCTGAATAGCATCATTAGGGTGCTCATCTTGGTGCTTAAGTGCCACATCTATTAATGGCTGAATATCAATTTTTGCTTGATGCTCTTGTACATACACTTCTTTTTCATCAGCTAAAATTTTATGCGCTGTACTCAATAATGCTAAACGATGGGGGGAGTCTGCATTAGCCGTATTGAGACTTTGATAATAATCTTCTTTTAAGCGTAAGGTTTTGGTTTGCAGGCGAAACTGTGCAATATCGATTTGCTGATGTTGAATGAAATCAACGGCTACTTGCTTATAAAACCCAAACTTATTCAAATATGTAGCGTGTGTGCCATGTCCCATACCAAATACTCGCAAGTGAGTTAACTGCTTATAGCGCTTGGCGTGCATTCGGTCTATACGATTCGTAGGATCGTAAATAATATAGCCTTGAGCATCTCCTAAATCTAGATCGTGATAATCTTGTTGCCAGTCAAACTGCTGAGCTATATCGGTACTAGAGCGGTCATCCCATGGTACTAACTCTTTATTTTTAGTACTTACCGGGTGAAAGAACAGTACTTGGTTTAGCTTTAATAGTTTAGCAAAAGCGCCAACAGCAAATCCGCCACGGCTTAAGCCATAGCCTAATCGACAATTAAACGGCGTAAGTAATGTTGATAATTGCTCGAGAAAAAAGATTAAATTACGATTACGAAACCAATTACTTTTACCTAAATGCTGAAAAGCGATTACGTTTACGTTTTGTTTTTGAGCCAAGTGATAACCCCATGGTGCAAAATCAGGGTGAAGATCTTGCTCTTGCACGTTAGTGCCTGCGGGTGAAAAGGTAAAAAGCAGGGGCTTATTAACGTCAACAAAATCATACTTAACAAATACATCGCCGAGTAAATCACTACCCGTCATGGGTAATCGAGTTTGTTGCTCATTGCGCGGGAGAGTTAACCATTCATCTAACCAATACAGTAATTTCATTAATCCTCCAGCTATAAGTCAGCATAGATCATATCAAACTCAATGAAATTAGGTCAAACCGAGAGGGTGTTACTGCGCCATTTTGATTATTTCATCCCAGTCATTTTTAGTAACAGGCATTATTGATAGTCGTCCGCCTTTTTTAAGTGCGATTTCAGTAATGTTATTATTGGCTTTAATATCTTTAAGGCTAATTAATTTTTTTAAATGGCTTTGATAAGTAACTTCAACAACAACCCAGCGTGGTTTGTCGCTGGTGGCTTTTGCATCGTAATAGTCGCTACTTAAATCAAACTGAGTAGGGTCAGGGTAGGCATCGTGTGTCACTTCGGCAATACCCGCTACACCTACGTGTTTACAGCTTGAATGGTAAATCATCACTGAATCACCGAGCTTAACGCCATCACGCATGAAGTTTCGCGCTTGGTAATTACGCACGCCTTCCCAAAGAGTCGTTTGTTTTGGTGCGTTTTTTAAATCATCTAATGAAAACGCATCGGGTTCAGTTTTAAATAGCCAGTAAGCCATAACAGTATTCCTAACAAATATTTACTTCCCACTATTGTATAGTATCATTTGGATACTAGGGTAATGAGGAAGAAGTAATGAGCCAAGTATTAGATGATTTATTGTCGTTGTTAACACTTGAAGAAATTGAGCAAGGTTTATATCGAGGACAAAGCCAAGATTTAGGCTTTGGTGCTGTGTTTGGCGGTCAAGTTATGGGGCAGGCGCTTTCTGCCGCTAAAGAAACTCTACCTGAGGGGCGTATAGTTCACTCATTACATTCTTACTTTTTACGCCCAGGCGATCCAGCTAAACCGATTGTTTATGATGTAGAAACTATTCGCGATGGAAAGAGCTTTAGTACTCGCCGAGTAAAAGCGATTCAGTACGGTAAGCCAATTTTTTATATGACAGCGTCGTTTCAGGGTGAAGAAAATGGTTTGTCGCATCAAGCAACAATGCCTGATGTACCCGCACCTGAAGAGTTACGCTCATCACTTGAGTTTTATCAAGATAACGCTTCTCATATCCCTGAAGTCATCCGTAATAAGTTTACGCGTGAAATGCCAATTGAAATGCGACCAGTAACTTTTCATAACCCGTTTAAACCAGAAGTTATGGAGCCGGTAAAGCATATTTGGTTTAAAGCTAATGGTGAAATGCCAGACGATCAGCGCATCCACAATTACTTATTAGCGTATGCGTCTGATTTTGAGTTTTTACCAACAGCATTGCAGCCTCATGGTGTATCGTTTATGCAGCCAAATATGCAAGTAGCTACTATTGATCATGCAATGTGGTTTCATCGGCCATTTAGAATGGATGATTGGATTTTGTATTCAATTGACAGTCCAAGTGCGAGTAATGGGTGTGGTTTGGTACGCGGGCAGTTTTTTGATCGCCAAGGCAACTTGGTTGCCTCAACAATGCAAGAAGGGGTTATGCGTCAGCGCTAACCCCCCTTCTATAGATATATTACTAGTTACACTGATCTTGTACTATATCGCTGATTGACTGCCAGACGCGTGCTGGCAGTAATGTTTTAAGGTGTGCGTAGGTTTCGCAAAGTTGTGTACTGCCTACTAAGCCTTTATCACCCTCTGTTATTAACGACTCGCCACGTAAGTTTTCGATAAAACTAACAAGTACTTTTTTATCAAAAAACTCAGGTGTTTTAATGCCATGCAGTGTGCCTAAACGCTGTGCAAGCACTTGGCTCTCTCGTTCTAATTCTGCTTTTTCAATGCCATCACTTGTTTGAATAAAACCAATCACAATAGCGTAACGTTGTAGAGTAAAACTAAGTGCTCGTCCAAGCATTTCTAGCTTAGCTAAGCAGTCATTACTGTTCGTTATATGAATGTTATCGCCATCAAACTCAATTAAATTTTGATCAGCAAAGTTAGCTAAAATACGCGTTATATAGTTTTCATCAAGAGGCTGTAAATACCATTCTTTAGCAAATAATGGATAAAACGTTTTTACAAGTTGCTGGCATTGCTCAATAGTTGTGCTGTGTTGTTTAAATAGATGTAGTGCAATTAAGCTTGGTACTGCAAATAAGTGCAAAATATTGTTTCGGTAGTAATTAAACAGTACTTTTTCTTTATCGCTAATAGTAATAATTTCGCCAAATTCATCACTGATAACTTCAAACTTATTCAGCTTTAATGCATGCGTTAGTAATTGCTCTGGTGTTTCGTTTGGCGCGGTTACTTTATCGCTATAGCTTGCATCGCGCTGTAAGCGCAGATAAAAATCAAGTTGTGCTAATAGCTTTGGTTTACTCAATGCTTGTTTATCGTTAACCAGCAATATCATCGCTAGTAAGTTAACCGCATTAAGCGCCGCCGCATTATTAATTTTAACCATTACTTGGTCGGCAAGTTTAGTTACTTGTGGCGCTAACCATTGTGGCTTTTGTACATCGGTAGGGTGTATTGAATCACGCCAATCAGGTTGGTTATCGTTTAAGTATTGGTTAATCGAGATTGGATCACCAAAGTTTAAATTACCACGACCGTAGTTTTTAAGGTTTTTGATTGCCTTAAAAATACCAAATATAGATTCGCCTTTTTTATCTTTTCCATCCAGCTCTTTAAGGTAGGTGTTAATTTCCATTACGTGCTCGTAGCCAATGTACACAGGAACGATAGATATTGGTCTGTCTATTCCGCGTAGCATTGCTTGTAATGTCATAGATAGCATACCTGTTTTAGGTGGAAGTAAGCGCCCAGTTCGGCTTCGACCGCCTTCCGTGTAAAACTTAACAGAGTAACCTTTAATAAACAGTTGGCTTAAATACTCTTTGAATATGGCAGAATAAAGTTTATTGCCTGCAAACGAGCGACGAATAAAGAATGCCCCAGAGCGTCTAAATATGCCACCGGCAGGGAAAAAGTTAAGATTTATACCTGCAGCTATATGTGGTGGAACTAAGCCTAAATGATAGATAGAGTAAGTAAGCAGTAAGTAATCCATATGACTGCGATGACAAGGCATATAGATTATTTCATGGCCTTTATCTGTTAGTTCATGAATTTGTTCTGCGTGTTTAATATCAATACCGTTATAGAGCTTATTCCACAACCAAGTTAAAAATCGCTCGGCCACACGTATCATTGCTTCAGAGTAATTAGCGGCTATCTCATCAAGTAGCTTAAGTGCATTTTGGCGGGCTTCTGTTTGGCTAATGTTTTTAGCTTTAGCTTCATCTTGAATTGCTTTTTTTATTGTAGGTGACGCTAATAATGAATTAAATAATTGTTCACGAGAGGGCATTTTAGGGCCTGTAGCAGCTAGCTTTTGGCGCTTAAAGTGAACACGTGCTACACGTAATAATTTATGTGGTAACTCGCTTACATCGGCTTTTTCATTGACTAAAAGCGATAAGTCGAGTGGTTGGCTAAAGCGAATAAAGTTGTCGCGTCCTGAAAACAACACCACAAAAAACTTTCTAAACCAGCTAGGAGTTAGAGAGTGCGTAATTAAAGTGCGTAGCCCCGGCTTTTCTTTACCCGGGTCGCGACCCCATAAAATAGTAACCGGAACCACTTGTACGTTTTGCTGCCCACTTTGTATTAGGTATTCAATAATTTGTTTACCTTGAGCTAAAGCATTGGTTGGCTTAGCTTCATCACCAAACAGTGGCGGTGGATTTTTAATACCAATAAAACGGTCTAAATCTTGGTTACCTAATACTTGCTCTTCGGTTGGGCTAGGTAGACCATTTTTTTTACACGCATGTGCGAGAGCCGCTAAATCAAATCGTGAATTTAAACGCACTATATAAAATGTAGGGTACTCAGGGTTTAGATCATACTGTTTAATCGGATTTTCTGGCAGCACTTTGCTTTTTACAAATAAGCGGCTAAATCCAGCAGACATAACATTTAAACAATAATTAAAAATACGCATCGACTCACCATATTGAGAGTATTAAGGGCAAAATTAGCGCAGTAGGATACCATAATATCTAAAAATCCCTTAGTTTGCGTAATTAAGGTGTTAACTTGTTTATTGACTAACAGTAGAGGTATTAGTTCAAGTATAGCTAGTAAGCATGTATGGGTGCTTATTTAATCAAATTTATAGGCATTGTATTGTTTCTAAATAGTTGTTGCATTTATCACCAATACCTCTATAATACGCAGGCTTTCAAAATTCCTCTGGGAACTAGAAAGGATAAATTAAGCTTGGATTTCAAGCTAATAAACAGGAGTTCCGATTTGGAACTCAACGTAGATATAATCAAACAGCCGACATCTTAAGTTTTAAGATTGTTTCGGTCGTTTTTTTATGCTCTTTTATATGCTCTTTATATTGAGGTTAAGAATGTCAAATCAACGCATTCGTATTCGCCTAAAAGCTTTTGACCACCGTTTGATTGACCAATCAACGGCAGAAATCGTGGAAACTGCGAAACGCACTGGCGCACAAGTACGTGGTCCAATCCCACTACCTACACGCTTTGAACGTTTTACTGTACTAACTTCACCGCACGTTAATAAAGATGCGCGTGATCAGTACGAGATCCGCACCCATAAACGTCTGATAGACATCGTAGAACCAACTGACAAGACTGTAGACGCGCTTATGCGTTTAGATCTTGCTGCTGGTGTTGATGTTCAAATCAGCCTGGGTTAATCGAAAGATTAGAGAGGTTTTAGGAAAATGGCATTAGGTCTAGTCGGTCGTAAAGTGGGTATGACACGAATCTTCACTGAAGATGGTGTATCTATCCCTGTGACAGTTATTGAAGCGACACCTAACCGCATTGCTCAGATCAAATCTGACGCAACAGACGGTTATAACGCGCTTCAAGTAACCGCAGGCACTAAAAAAGCAAGTCGTGTAAACAAAGCTAAAGCGGGTCATTTCGCTAAAGCTGGTGTTGAAGCGGGTCGCGGTCTGTGGGAATTCCGCCTTAACGGTGGTGAAGGCGATTTTGAAGTAGGCGCTGAGCTTACTGTTGAATTATTCAACGAAATCAACAAGGTTGACGTAACCGGTACTTCTAAAGGTAAAGGTTTCCAAGGTGGTGTTAAGCGCTGGAATTTCAGCATGCAAGACGCTACACATGGTAACTCTCTATCTCACCGTGCTCCTGGTTCAATCGGTCAAAACCAATCACCTGGTAAGGTGTTTAAAGGTAAGAAAATGGCCGGTCATATGGGTGCTGAGCGTGTAACGACTCAAAACTTAGAACTAGTTCGCGTTGACGCTGAGCGTAATTTGCTTTTAGTTAAGGGTGCAGTACCTGGAGCTATTGGCGGTGACGTTATCGTTAAACCAGCTGTTAAAGCATAAGTCCTGGAGATTTAGTGATGGAATTAGCAATTAAAGACGCTTCTGGCGGTCTTGAAGTTTCTGAAGCTACTTTTGGACGTGAGTTTAACGAAGCATTAGTACATCAAGTAGTTGTTGCATACGCAGCAGGTGCTCGTCAAGGTACTCGTGCTCAGAAGACACGTTCTGAAGTAAGCGGTGGTGGTAAAAAACCATGGGCTCAAAAAGGTACTGGCCGTGCACGTGCCGGTACAATCCGTAGCCCAATTTGGCGTTCAGGTGGCGTTAGCTTTGCAGCTAAACCACAAGACCACAGCCAAAAAGTAAACCGTAAAATGTACCGTGGTGCGATTAAAAGCATCTTATCTGAATTAGTTCGTCAAGAGCGTTTAATCGTTGTTGAAAGTTTTGCTCTAGCAGCACCAAAAACTAAAGAACTAGTTGCTAAGCTTAAAGAACTTGAGCTTAAAGATGTTCTTATCGTGACTGAAGAAGTAGATGAAAATCTTTTCTTATCGGCACGTAACCTTTATAAGGTTGACACACGTGATGTAGCTGGTATCGATCCTGTAAGCTTAATTGCTTTCGATAAGGTACTTATTACAGCCGCTGCTGTTAAGCAACTTGAGGAGGCGCTAGCATGATTCGCGAAGAACGTCTTTTAAAAGTGATCCTTGCTCCACATATCTCTGAAAAAAGCACAATTGCTGCTGAAGAAAACAATACTATTGTTTTTAAAGTAGTAAATGACGCAACTAAAGCTGAAATTAAAGTAGCAGTTGAGAAGCTTTTTGAAGTAGAAGTAACTGGTGTTCGCACACTTAACGTTAAGGGTAAAACAAAACGTACTGGCGCACGTTTCGGTCGTCGTAGCGACTGGAAGAAAGCTTACGTTACTCTTAAAGAAGGCAGCGAGCTAGACTTTGTCGGCGGCGCCGAGTAATAAGGGGATAGAATTATGGCACTTCAAAAGTGTAAGCCTACTTCTGCGGGCCGTCGTCACCTAGTTAAAGTGGTTAACTCTGATCTACATAAGGGTAAGCCATACGCACCACTTTTAGAGAAAAACTCTAAATCAGGTGGTCGTAATAACAATGGTCGTATTACGGTTCGTCATATCGGTGGTGGTCATAAACAACACTACCGTTTAATCGATTTTAAACGTACTAAAGATGGCATTCCAGCTACTGTTGAACGTTTAGAATACGATCCAAATCGTAGCGCAAACATCGCTCTTGTATTATATGCAGACGGTGAGCGTCGTTACATTATCGCACCTAAAGGCTTAAAAGCTGGCGATGCAATCCAGTCTGGTGTTGATGCACCAATCAAGCCTGGTAATGCATTACCAATGCGTAATATGCCTGTAGGTTCGACTGTTCACAACGTAGAATTAAAACCAGGTAAAGGTGCTCAAATCGCACGTTCTGCTGGTGCATACGTTCAAATCCTTGCTCGTGATGGTCAGTATGTAACATTACGTCTTCGTTCAGGCGAAGTTCGTAAAGTTGAATCTGATTGTCGTGCGACTCTAGGTGAAGTAGGCAATGCTGAGCATATGCTTCGTTCACTTGGTAAAGCAGGTGCAAATCGCTGGCGTGGTATTCGTCCGACAGTTCGTGGTGTTGCCATGAACCCGGTAGATCACCCACACGGTGGTGGTGAAGGTCGTACATCTGGTGGTCGTCATCCTGTGTCTCCATGGGGTAAACCGACTAAAGGTGCGAAGACGCGTAAGAACAAGCGTACGGATAAATTTATAGTACGTCGTCGTACTAAGTAATATTGAGGAATAGCCATGCCACGCTCTCTCAAGAAGGGTCCTTTTATAGACCTACACTTGCTGAAGAAGGTAGAGAAAGCTTTGGAAAGCGGTGAGAAAAAGCCAATTAAAACTTGGAGCCGTCGTTCAATGATCATACCTAACATGATCGGATTGACCATTGCTGTCCATAATGGTCGCCAGCACGTACCAGTTTTCGTTTCTGACGAAATGATCGGTCACAAACTAGGTGAATTTGCACCAACTCGCACTTACCGTGGCCATGCTGCGGATAAGAAAGCGAAGAAACGATAAGAGGGGAAGATAAATGCAAGCATTAGCTAAACATAAATTCGCCTCTGGTTCGGCGCAAAAAGCACGTCTAGTTGCAGATCAGATCCGCGGGTTACCTGTAGATCGCGCACTAGAAATCCTGGCGTACAGCCCTAAGAAAGCGGCTGTATTAGTTAAGAAAGTACTTGAGTCTGCTATTGCTAACGCAGAGCATAACGAAGGTGCTGACATTGATGAGCTTCGTATAACAACGATCTTTGTGGACGATGGTCCTACAATGAAACGTATTATG
>NZ_BADV01000102.1:0-45066 GCF_000238895.1 Pseudoalteromonas sp. BSi20429
ATTTGATATCATGATTAAAATTAGTAAGTGCATTACCCCATGCACATACCACTGCGGAGTGGTAGTTCAGTTGGTTAGAATACCGGCCTGTCACGCCGGGGGTCGCGGGTTCGAGTCCCGTCCACTCCGCCACTTGTTATTTCCTCAATAACAAGTTTATAAAATCCTTGATTAAATAATTTAGTAAAACATTCTTTGGCTATCAGCTATCAGCTATCAGCTATCAGCTATCAAACACATTCCTTGCACGAACCTGATAATATTCCTTATTATCCGTATCAATACCTATATCAATCTGCCGATGCTCTGGTTAAGTGCTTGTGCATTGCGCTGTATCTCTTCTTTCGTAACTTTGAAACTTTTACCGCAGTTAACTTAACGCCAGGTTTAACCCCAATTCGCTTAATTAAGTAATCTATTTTGATGTAAGAAAAGCATGTCGATAATAAGGAATAATTCGTTATTTAGTTGTTTTCGGCAAATGATCCTGCATTGCTCTATCTCCTGCATCCATGCAGTCGTATATCAGAGACTTTTAACACTGCTAGGCAGGCTCTAAGTATTATTGCTAATTGGTATAGTCATTAACTTTATAGTGTTGTACTTGTAGAGCTCTTGAGAGGGTTTAAGTTTTTACAGGAGTATAGAGATGAATTAAGGGTATTTAATCAATACAGAGCTTTTAGGCTTGGTTAGATGTCAGAGCTGCCTGTTATACCAAGCTGTATAATTATTTAAACAATCTAACGAATTAAACTACTCCATCACGTTGTTAAAACTTTTTATTGTGCACAAAAAAGCCAGCACGTTATATGCTGGCTTTTGGTCTGTAAATGCTTAGCTTAGTTAAGCAGCATCAGCTTCTTTTTTAACGCTATTACGCGCGGCTTTGCCTGCAAGTAAATCAGCAGGGTCAAAGTCATCAACGTTAATAACATCTAAACGAGATTGCTCAACAGCAGCTAGTTTATCAGCCTCTGCTTGGCTTAATATGCCTGCTTCAAGCCCCATTTGCGCTACTTTATCAAGCTGGAAGAATGGCAGTTTAAGACCTTTTTCTTTGCATACACGGTCAAATAATGGCTCAACAGCAAGTACGTCTTTAAGCGTTTGCTCTTGACGACCTACAAGGTTGAGCGGCTCATTTGTTAAGTATACATAGCTTGCTAAACGGTTACGCGTTTCGCTAGGTACTTGTAGTAGTTGCGCAAGTTTATGCTCAAGTTGGTCAGTTGGTTTACGAACCGGGCGACCAAACGGGAATAACAATACTTTTAACACGGCACGTAGTGGAGCCGAAGGCATGTTATTAATTAAATCAGCAAGTGCACGTTGGCAATGGTAAAGGTGATCTTGGCAACTCCATTTTACTAGAGCAAAATCTTCTTTTTTACGGCCTTCGTCGTTGTAACGCTTAAGCGTTGCAGACACTAAGTATAAGTAACTAAGTAAGTCACCTAAACGTGCTGAAATACGTTCTTTACGTTTTAGTGAACCACCAAATACTGCCATGCTAATGTCAGACATAAGTGCAAGTGATGCACTAAAGCGTGACGCTATACGGTAAAATTCAGCAGTTTCGTCGTTGTACGGCACACTTGTAAAACGAGCGCCGGTAAGAGCAAGCCACTTAGTACGTACAAGGTTCGACATAGTAAAACCAATGTGACCCATTAGCGCTTTATCAAATACGTTAAGCGCTTCTTCGCGGTCTTCAATTTCGCACGCACCTAGTTCGGTAAGTACAAATGGATGACAGCGAATTGCACCTTGACCATAAATAATCATATTACGGGTCAAGATGTTTGCACCTTCAACGGTAATGGCAATAGGTGCACCTTGATAGCCACGACCTAAATAGTTATTTGGCCCAAGCATGATGCCCTTACCGCCAAGTACATCCATTGCATGAATAGTTGCATCACGCATTTGCTCTGTCAGGTGGTATTTAATAATGGCAGAAACAACAGATGGCTTTTCGCCTAAATCAACAGCACCCGTAGACATACTAACCGCAGCATCAGAGCTGTAAGCGTAACCAGCTAATTTAGCTAGTGACTCTTCAACACCTTCCATTTTACCTATAGGTAAACGGAACTGACGACGAATGCGGCTATAAGCACCTGTCGCAATAGCAATCATTTTAATGCCACCGGCAGAGTTTGACGGCAATGTAATTGCACGACCAACCGATAAACATTCAACCAACATGCGCCAGCCTTGACCAGCCATATCTGGACCACCAATAATATAATCAAGTGGTACGAAAATGTCTTTACCGCGAGTAGGACCATTTTGAAATGGTACGTTAAGCGGGAAATGTCGACGACCAATTTCAACTCCAGGAGTATCCGTTGGAATAAGTGCACAGGTGATGCCTGGCTCTTTATTATCGCCAATTAGGCCGTCTGGATCTTGTAATTTAAACGCAAGTCCAAGCACGGTAGCCACTGGGGCAAGTGTAATGTAACGCTTATTCCACGTTAAACTAACACCCACAACCTCTTCACCATTCCATTGCCCTTTACATACCACACCGTAGTCTGGAATTGAGCTTGCATCAGAACCCGCTTCTGGCGAAGTTAACGCAAAACATGGAATTTCTTGACCGCTCGCTAGGCGCGGTAAGTAATGATCTTTTTGCTCTTTTGTACCATAGTGTTGTAATAATTCACCTGGGCCTAAAGAGTTCGGTACACCAACAATTGACGAAAGTAATGTTGATTTACTTGTTAGTTTTTGAAGTACACATGACTGTGCAAATGCAGAAAACTCTAAACCGCCGTATTCTTTTTTGATGATCATGGCAAAGAATTTATTATCTTTTAGATATTGCCATACATCTTGAGGAAGGTCGGTTAACTCGTGCGTTGCTTCCCAATCGTCCAACATGCTACATACTACTTCAACAGGGCCATCAACAAAGGCTTGCTCTTCAATAGTAAGTTTAGGAACTGGGTATTGGTGAAGTTTTTTCCAATCTGGGTTACCACAAAATAAGTCAGCTTCCCACCACGTCGTACCGGCATCAATAGCTGATTTTTCAGTATCAGACATGCTTGGCGTTACTTTTTTAAACGTAGCAAAAATAGGCTTGATGATATATTGCTGACGAAGGCCAGTAACAGAAAGAGGAACCGCGATGATCAAAAAGATCAACCAGCTAATTAAACCAAAAGCACCTGCAAAGGTACCAATTAATAAAGTTATAGCCGAAACACCAAGTGCTGTGTTCCAACTTGCTCTGTGGTAAACCGCAGTGCAAAGCAACGCGATTAGAACCAGTGTAAATATGAGTGTCATTTTTATTCCTTAATAGAGGTCAGACCACCTCACTTAGAGTAGCGCTAGTAACAGTAATTTTCAAGTACATAACGATGTTAAATTGTAGTAGAAAGTAACTTAAATACGATATTTAATTACCCGACAGAGGAACGCACAATAACTATCGTATAGTCAAAGCATTAACCGTAAGTAGTGTTAACGTAAAAATAAATAAATCTAATAGCAAAATGACACTTTTTAAGTAAGTATAGCCGTTATAGCGGGCTGCAAATTAGTGTACGCTTAATACACAAATATAACGCTATTTATTTTAATGTATGGTTTTTAAGGGTTATTTTATTAATGTGTGAATTACTTGGCATGTCAGCCAATGTGCCTACCGATATTTGTTTTAGTTTTTCAGGCCTTTTAGAGCGTGGCGGAAACACGGGACCACATAAAGATGGTTGGGGTATTACATTTTACGAAGGTAAAGGCTGTAGAACCTTTAAAGATCCTGAGCCGAGTTATCAATCTGAAATTGCAAAGCTCGTCAAAGCATACCCCATTAAAAGTGTCTCGGTTATTAGCCATATTCGCCAAGGTAACCGCGGGCGAGTATGCCTTGAAAATACTCATCCTTTTACGCGAGAGTTATGGGGGCGTGAAATCACATACGCTCATAACGGGCAGCTATCTAATTATCATGATTTAAAACCGCAGTACTATCGCCCAGTAGGTAACACCGATAGCGAACTCGCTTTTTGTTGGTTACTTGATAAAATTCGCGAAAAATACCCAAAGCGTCCAAGTAATATGGCGTCGGTTTTTAGATACGCCGCTAAGCTTTCGCATACCCTTCGTGAAAAAGGGGTGTTTAATATGCTATTGACCGACGGGGTGTTTGTTTTAGCGTATTGCACTAATAACTTACATTACATAACGCGCCGTGCGCCATTTGGTAAAGCAACGTTGATTGATGCCGACATGGTGGTTGATTTTCAACAAGAGACCACACCAAACGATGTAGTGACGGTTATAGCTACAAGGCCTTTGACGAATGATGAGCGTTGGCAAAAAATGGAGCCTGGGGAATTTGCATTGTTTAAAATGGGTGAGCTAATTTAGCCCACCTATTTTAAATACTAACTTTGGTTTAATTAAATTTAGTTAGCTTCTTGAGGTTGTTGTGCTGTTGCAGGCGCAACAGCTGTAGGTGCAGTAACAGTAAATGAATTCATTTGAACTTCAAACTGCTCCATACCTTTTTCGCCTTTCCACATACGTACCAGCATGTAATCCATTTCTGGCGCAAACCATGCAATTGCTTGGCGTTTATCGTTATCGTATAAACGTTTTACTTTAATGGCTTCTACATTACCGATAGGTAGGGAGATCATCTCTTTTTCAACAACTTCAAAGTTGTAGTCGCGGCGGTTACCTTTTTTGTCTATAAGCGGGAATGAAAAGCTCGTTTCGCCTTTTTTCAATCCTTCGCGCACTTGCACTTGGTACGAAATAGCATCCTGAAATTCATCAGTCCATTCGCATTTAAGTGGGTATTCGCTAGCGCTGCTAGTCACTACTTTGTTTGTTGTATCAAAATCAATTTTATAATCTTTATCTGGGCCTGTACCGGTGCGGATCATATTGTAATGATGCGGGGTAACCTTGCCATCTTTAAAGGTAAACTTTGATGTTTCTTCACGAGAGTCAGAGAAAATCATCCACTCGATATTGCTGTGGTATGTTAGTTCATAAGTATCGTCGCCCATTTTTTTGAGCTCACGAACAGCCTCACCATGATTTTTACCTTTGCGTAAAATATCGTAGTTAGCTTGATATTGGGTCAATTCGCCTGCAATTAGGCTAGTTGGAAGTAAAGCGCCCGCACATAACAACAGGGCACTTATTTTTTTATTGTGAGTAGTGCGCGCCGTGTGCAGGAAGTTGTTTTTTGTCAAGAACTGCATAATCTGCTTCCATAGTAAGTCTGTGTTCACTGAACCACTTGACCACCAAAGGATAAATTATATGCTCTTGCTCATGCACGCGTTTTGCTAATGTTTCTGCTGTATCATCCTTGAGTACAGGTATTTGCGCCTGAAGAATAACGGGACCGCCGTCTAATTCTTCAGTAACAAAGTGAACACTTACGCCATGAACATCGTCTTTTGCATCAATTGCTCTTTGGTGGGTATTCAGCCCCTGATACTTAGGCAACAAAGATGGATGAATGTTCAACATTTTTCCAACATATTTTTGCACTAAGCCAGGAGTAAGAATACGCATAAACCCAGCTAATACAACTAGATTTGGCATAAAAGAGTCGATAACGTTCATTAATTGCGCATCGTACGCTTCGCGCGAGTCAAAATCTTTATGACTGAGCACTTTTGTAGCAATACCTGCTTTTTTTGCACGCTCTAGGCCATAAGCGTCTGCTTTATTACTAATAACAGCCGCTATATGTCCGTTTATCTCGCCACGTTCGCAGGCATCTATGATGGCTTGTAAATTAGAGCCACTACCTGAGATTAAAACTACCAGACGAGTCGGTGCCATTACTTAGCACCACCTACAATTTCAACTTGCTCTTCGCCAGCTGCTGCATCTTGAATTTCACCAAGGTGCCATGCATTTTCGCCCAAGTCTTTTAGCATTGTTAAGCTTTGCTCAAGTTTGTCTGCAGGAACTACTAAAACCATACCTACACCACAGTTAAATGTACGGTACATTTCGTGTGTAGTAATATTACCGTTTTCTTGTAACCAGTTAAAAATAGGTGGCCACTGCCAGCTATCACCTTTAACTACAGCTTTCGCTGAAGCGGGTAATACGCGTGGAATGTTTTCCCAAAAACCGCCGCCAGTAATATGCGAAAGCGCATGTACGTCAACGTTTTTGAATAACTCAAGTAAAGGTTTTACGTAAATACGCGTAGGCTCAAGTAAGGTTTCGCCTAAAGTTTTACCTTCAAATTCAGCGCTGGTATCAGCGTTTGACACTTCAAGTACTTTACGAATTAAAGAGAAGCCATTTGAATGAGGGCCGCTTGATGCAAGTGCAATAAGCTGATCGCCTGCTGCTACTTTTGTGCCATCAATAATTTTTGATTTTTCTACAACGCCTGTACAAAAGCCTGCCATGTCGTAGTCTTCACCATCATACATACCTGGCATTTCAGCTGTTTCGCCACCAATTAGGGCACAACCTGAAATTTCACAACCTTTGCCAATACCTGTAACTACGTCAGCTGCTGTGTCTACATCTAGTTTACCAGTTGCATAGTAATCTAGGAAAAACAGGGGTTCAGCACCTTGAACAATTAAGTCGTTTACACACATTGCAACTAAATCAATACCAACCGTATCGTGTTTTTTTAAGTCGATTGCTAAACGTAGTTTAGTACCAACGCCATCTGTGCCTGCAACTAATACTGGTTGCTTGTAGCCTTCAGGAATTTCGCAAAGTGCGCCAAAACCACCAATTCCGCCCATTACTTCAGGACGACGAGTTTTTTTAACTACGCCTTTAATACGCTCAACAAGTGCATTACCAGCGTCGATATCTACGCCCGCGTCTTTATAGCTTAGAGACTGTTTTTGTTCGCTCACAGGTTTTCCTCAAAATAGTTGTTTTGGGTTGCTTAGAAACGCGCGTATTTTACAACAATTGCAAGGTCGCGGCTAGCTCAAATGTAATTTTGAAATAATTAACAAGGACACTTGTCCGCTGTCTGTTGTTTAAATAAACAAAAAAACGCCCGTAGGCGTTTTTTTAGTATCAAAGGCGTTAAATTAACAGCTATGCTTTTGCGGTTAATATGGCTCGAAGTGGAGCGGGGTAGCCTTCAATTGTTTTACTTGTATCGTTTGGATCTAAAAAGTCGATTAACGATTCGTTTTCCATCCAATCGGTTTTGCGTTGCTCTTCAAGCGTGGTAATAGCGCAATCTTTTATTTGCACATCTTTAAAGCCAACGCGTTCCATCCACAGCTTTAATGCTGCAGTACTTGGAATAAACCAAACGTTGCGCATTTTAGCGTAGCGGTCGGTAGGGACTAATACTGTGTTTTCATCACCTTCAATTACTAGCGTTTCAAGTACGAGTTCGCCGCCTGGGCGAAGCTGGGCTTTTAACTGTGCTAAAAAGTCGATAGGTGAGCGACGATGATAAAGTACGCCCATCGAAAAAACCGTATCAAACGCTTTAAGCTCCGGTAATGCTTCAACGCCTAGTGGCAGTAAATGCACATTTTCGTCTGGGTTGTAGTGTTTAATTGCCTGAAACTGACATAAAAATAAATCAGACGGATCAATACCCACTACAAACTCTGCGCCTTCACCGCGCATACGCCATAAATGATAACCTGAACCACAACCAATATCTAAAACAGTGCGACCTTTTAATGGCTCAATATGAGGAAGCAGGCGGTCCCACTTCCAATCACTGCGCCACTCTGTGTCTATTTCAATTCCGTGCACACTAAATGGGCCTTTGCGCCATGGCATCATGCGTTTTAATAAATGCATGGCTTGCTTTTGCTCGCCATCACTCATCTCCCCTGGTGCGCCAATTTCTACCTTAGTAGAAATATCAACGTGTGTTGTAGCCACCTCTGGCAAGTTTTTAAGTACTTTTTGCCATTTAGGTAAATCACCGTGGCTAGCCTCGTTTTGCCAATGTTTTAATTGTGCAGGCAAGGTTTCTAGCCAATGACTAAGTGGGCTTTGTGCGATAGATGCGTAAAATTGGTTAAACCATTGAGACATGGATGACTCTCTTTATTTAATTGCTACCATTGAGCAAAAATTAAAACATTGATACCACACTTGAGTTTGGCTAAAACCAATATCTTGTAAGCGAGTAAAGTGAGCGCTTAGTGTATCTGGGCGCATAACGTTTTCGATGGCGGTACGCTTTTGGCTTATTTCAAGCTCAGAGTAACCATTGTGTCGTTTAAAGTCGTGGTGCAAATCAATCAATAAATTGTCGCATTGCTCGTTTTCAGCTTTAATTTTTTCGCTTAACAGTAATACGCCGCCAGGTTTTAAATTAGCGTATATTTTTTCCAGCACAGCTTGGCGCTGCGCATGTGGAATAAACTGCAACGTAAAGTTCATTGCTACTACTGAGGCGTTTTGAATCTCAAGCTCGTTAATATCGCCCAAAGTAACAGTAACAGGCACATCTGATTTAAAACCTTGTAAATGTACCTTACAACGCTCAACCATAGCTTGAGAATTATCTACCGCTATTATATGGCAGTTATCGGTGCGAATATTTCGTCGCATGCTAAGCGTGACTGCGCCAAGTGAGCAGCCTAAATCATAAAGATTTGAGTTACTTTGCGCGTATTCACCCGCAAGCTTACCCATTGTACTTACAATCGTTGCGTAGCCCGGTACCGAGCGCTGAATCATATCTGGAAAAACTTCGACTACATTTTGGTCAAAGCTAAAATCTTTTACTTGTTGCTCAGAGGCATAAATACTGTCTTTTATGGTCACGAAGGCAGTCTCTTTGTAAATAATGGCGCTATTTTAACATTTTATACTGGATAGTCAGTGATAAATTCAGTAGCTTGACTAGAATTATGAATAATAAGTATAAAAGAGAAGATTAAATGAGCAAAAGTAAGGTCATCAGCACAGACGATATATTAGCAACCCTTTGTCATTCAGTGACAGGTGTACTCACATCAGCCAGCGGTAATGGTATTAGCTACTCAGCCATGGTGCAAAAAATAACACGTACATGTATGCGACCAGATATTGGCTGCTTTGTTTTATTTGACGGCGGTTTTACAGGGCTTGTAATTACCAACTTTACTTCGCAAGCGGCGATGGAAATTTATGGCGATTACATGCGCAACATGGGAATGCCAGAAGATGAAATAGCGCATAGCCATTTATCAGACGACGTATCAAACGTACTAGGCGAGTTGATGAATCAAATTGTTGGCGACTTTACGTCTAAAGTGCGCGAGCAGTTACATACTTCAATTACGCAAAACCAGCCAAAAATGATGGCAATAAATAAACAAGTGCAAATATCAGTAGATACGACGATGGATCGACCACAAGCCCGCCGCGTAACATTCACCACAAGTAAACAAAATATCTTTTACTTGGAATTAGCGATGGATAAAACAGAGTTTATTAAATTACACGACTTTGATATTGCAGAAGCACTAGACCCAGACGACATAATTGAAAACGAAGCACGTAAAAAAGCGGACAAAGAAAAAGCATCTACAGCAGTAGAGCAAGACGATGCCGATGACGACTTTATGGCAGGCTTAGGGCTTTAAGCCTATTTACGTAGGTTGGGTTGAGTGAAACGAAACCCAACGTTTGCTCTGCTATTAATCTTTAGTTATGAGTGTTCAGGTTAGTGATTAAAATAAAAGCGCGATTTATATCGCGCTTTTTCGTCATGTTAGCTTTATTTGAATAAGTAAACCTACTCTTTAAACTTATAACCCACACTATAAACCGCAGCTATTGGGTTTAGCCCTGCTTGAATGTCGTTAATCTTTTTTCGTATATTTTTAATGTGTGTATCTATGTTGCGATCGGAGATGTCGGTTGTGTCGCTGTATACGTTATTAATAATATCTTCGCGGGTAAAAACACGCCCTACGTGACTTATAAATAGTAAAACGATTTTAAATTCGACGGCGGTAAAGCCAATGCTTTTTCCGTTAAGGCGTGCTTCGAAATCGTCTTTGTGCAATTGAAAATTATTATGATTGATGATATTTGTTTTAGGCTGGCTGGTTCTTCTTAGTACGGCTTTTATGCGTGCTATAACTTCTTTAGGGCTGAAAGGTTTGCATATGTAGTCATCGGCGCCGAGCTCTAAACCCAGTAAGCGGTCTATTTCTTCACTTTTTGCGGTAAGCATAATAATAGGCACACTTGAAAAGACTCTAATTTGCTTACATAGCTCTGTGCCATCAACATCTGGCAGCATTAAATCAAGAAGTATTAAATCTACAGCGTTTTGTTTTACAAAACTAACTACACCTTTGCCGCTATTAAAGTGCTCAGTTTCGTAATTTTGTTGCTTAGCATAGGCAATAAGTACCTCTGCAATGTTTTCTTCGTCTTCAACAATAAGTATTTTTTGTGATGCCATTATTTTAACCCAAAAGTGTCAGCGTTATTTTAACTTCTAGCCCACCGAGTGGTGAGTTGTGCAACGATATTTGACCGCCATGTGCTTCTACTATTTGTTTGCAAAGTGCAAGCCCTAAGCCCGAGCCGCCGTGCTCTCGGCTTCGAGATTTTTCAACACGATAAAAACGCTCAAACAATTTTTGTAAGTCGTTTGGTAAAACACTTGGGGCTGAGTCTTGTAAAATAAGCTCAATGTTATTGGGTGCTTTGTTGGCAAGTATTATTACTTGCCCACCTTTATGCGTGTATCTGCAGGTATTTTCTAACAGGTTTGAAAATAGTTGCACAAGGCGTTCTTTATCGCCATTTATTATACATTTACCGGCTTTGGCTAAGCTTTTGCTATCTACATTTAATTCACGCTCTTTAAAGCGAGCGGTGTAGTTTTCAATTGATTGCTCAAAAATGCTTATTAAATCAGTACGCGCATTGTTATAGGTTAAATTAACGCTATCTGTTTGTGCTAGTTGGGCTAGGTCGTCAACAATGTGACTTAAATTATCTACTTGGTTTATGAGTAAATTAATGCGCTTTGTGTCGGCTGTAAATACACCATCTTGCACAGCTAACAAGTGCGATCGTAGTACGGTAAGTGGGGTTCTTAATTCGTGGGATGTGTCTGACACCCATTGAAACCGCATTTGTTGGTTTTGCTCAAGCGTGTGGGCTAAGGCGTTAAAATTGTTGGATAGGGTCGCTAGCTCATCTTTACTAGAGGGGGTTATTCTGCTGGCAAAGTTTCCGTTTGTTAACTCATCGGTGCTAGTCACTATTTGCTTTATTGGTTTTATTAAATGGCGAGATAACACAATAGCCATAATAAATGCGAGCACAATAACGAGTAACGTGATCATAAAATAGTTATGAAATTGCGCTGCTAAAAATGCTTTTGCTGGGCTACTTTGCACAAGTTTTGAAGGGACTAAACCTATCCAGCCTATAACGTTATTGTTTAATAAAATAGGCTCTATATGTGGGTTATCATTTAAATTAGCTCTACCAACAACAACTTTTTTATTTTGATCATATAAACTTATACGTTGCCCTGTTTTAAGGGAACCCGCAGGTAAGTGTATCCACAATAAAGAGGGCGTTGCATTGCTGCTATTTGGTTTGGGTGGGGTGCTTGTGTGTTTATTCGTTTCAGGCTCGCCTGGCTTTTTTTGCGGCTCTACAATAGAGCGCCATAATTGCGTGTTTTGCGTAATGGGTTGCCAACTGCCTAATTCGCTATAAAGCTCAATAAGTTGCTGCTTAACCATTGCTACATGCTTTGTTTCTTCTTGTTCAACAAAGTCGTTAAACCCTAACGAAAAGGTCATGTATATAAACACAAACATAAGCCCAACAAGGGCGATATTAGTGATAAAAAAAGCTAAAAAGAATTTATGTATTAATTTCACTGATTGGCAAATAGTAAAAATCATGTGTTAACGTACCAAGCAGTATTGCATATTGATTATGTGCCTACAATTAGCGTATTTAGGGAGTTGCTTACTAAAATCCTTTTTAAGTAAGCTTTTTAGGTATGTTGGTATTTGGACTAGAACTTTATTTTTGCGGTATCGCCAGCACTCAGTAACTTATATTGTGGTTTTACAAAGCTTGCATGTACTGCACCTAAACTTTTAGGGAACGATATGGCAAGCTCATCTACTGTTGTAAATGTGTGCTTCGCTTGAAAAACAATTTCTAGGTCGTGCGCTTCGTTGTTGCTGGTGGTAAAAGCGACGCGTTCAAACACGATAACTTGCTGATTTACACGTAAGCTTGTTTTTTGTTTAAGTGCATTTTTTACAAACTCTTCTTGTTGCTCTGCACTTAAGTTTGTAGGCATAAGCTTATCAATATCGCCCATAAGCCATGCTTGCTCGCTTTGCAGTGCTGAAATTAAATGCTCAGCATTAGTTAATACTTTAACCTCAACTTGCCCGTCTCTTAAAGTCACTTGGGCTGTTGTGTTTTTTAATACATGGGCGCTCACTTGAACGCTCATACTTGTTAAAATACACGCTAGCATTAGCCATTTTAATTTTTTTAAAAAATACATAATTACTACCTTTTATTGAGGCGGTTGACCTTTTTGTTTATTGAGGTTGCTCAATAGTTGCTTTACAAATAAGGGTGTTGTCGGTTTCTAAGTCTTCGCCCCATATGAATTTTGCATTTTCATCCCAGTTAATATCGTCGTAACCGTCTTTTGGTCCTACATCGGCAAAGTTGTGCTCTACTGCATTAGCCCAGTTTGCGTTATCAAAGTTACTTTGTAGCCAGTTAGTTGGCGCTTCTTTTGACATAAATGTACAAGCGCCTTCGCCTGCGACAGGGTTTGATTCGCTTTCGCATAATTTGTTAAGCGGCGCTTTGTGAAGTATTTCGCATTTAAAGCTTTGATCGCTTACGGCAACCACTTTATTTGTATCGGTGTCGGTAAGTTGCATAATAAAACCGCCATCACCCATTTGCTGATTTTTAGCACCGATGTATTCAAGCCCAGTGTCGTTTTGCTTAAAGTCTTTAATTATTAAATTAAGCTCAATAGGGTAGTTTGCAGAAAACGTAATGCTTTCGGCATTAAATGAACGCTCTGTGGTTATAGGCACAGAATCTTCAACAAGTAACTGCTCGCCTATGTAGGCTGTAAACCAGTTATCAGCCCATGCTTCTAGCTTTAAGTTATGCTTGCCTGTAATGGCAGAATTTGTATTTTGCTTAGTGACTGTAGGAGTAAGATGATTTGGTTGCGGACCTCTACAAAATGTACCTGTTTGAACTTTGCCACCATTACTGATGGTTTTTTGTTTAAAGCTATAGCAGTCTTTTCCCTGTGATGCAGGGCTGTAGGTAGTAAAGTAGTTTTCACCTTTGTATGAGTAGCTCATTGTACGGCTGCCGTTTTCAGAGATTGTGTGCGTTAAGTTTTCAACGCCTCCTTGTGGCGGGCGCAAGTCGGCTCTTATACCTTGAGTATCGCCACTCAGTGGTGACACTCTTGGTAATTTTGCGGTATCTACTTCACCTACTAAGCACTGAATAATATACGGCGGCGTAGCTGATGTTTGGTAGCGATAGCCAAATGTGTCGTCGGTTTGTCCGTTACATATATCAAGGTCACCTTTGGCAATTAAACTGCCGTCTGGGTTTTTACTGCCATAAAGCGGATAACCATCGTAAGCCCAACCAATAATGGCATCGCTTGATTGGTTTTTCATTGTGTTTATCATACACGTTGGCGATACATGATAGTGGTAGTCATCACCTCGTCCTGCGTGTCCGCCACATATATCTAACTGTCCGAGTGCTAACGTGTCGTGTTTTTCATCGTAGCTATTTACGTCCAGTTCACCTTGCGAAGAATAGTCGTATATTGGTACGCCATTAACGGCAACACCTACGGCTGCATCAATTGTTGTTATTGCTTTTGCTTTTTTAGGATTTAGCTTTATAGGTGCGGCGTAGTCTTTAGCTGGAACGGGTATTTGCTCGTTAGTACCTGTAATACCAGTCATTACGTCATGATTAGGATAAGTAGATGAGGCAATATAAGCATATTGTTCATCGCACGTAACAGATACGCTTTGATCAAACCCTGCATTACTTACTGATTGTGTAATAGCATCACAACGAGGTGATTTTACGTTAGCGGTTAAATATGATTTGTCAGGCTTTGGTTGCTCGTTTGGTGTTGGTTTTGAATCCGGTTTTTGCTCGGCGCTATTCGCGCTTCGCGAGTATTTAACCGTCATACTTGCAGTATCGAGCGTAATATCTTTTACAGCGGCGAGTAATGCTGAGCGATCTACTTTTGTATCGCTATTAAAGGTAACCGGTGCAGATAACGCATACACAGTATAAGTATAGCTTTTTTCACCTGGACCTTTAGAGCAAGGCGGCGCATATTGGTTTAAATCGTTTACGCTATTAGAGCCTACTTCACCGAGAGTTTCGCCCGCTTTAATTCGTGTTTTATCGGCGGCAATATTGTACATGGTCCAATACCAATGCATTCCCTCTGGCGCTTTATGATCCATAATTAACGCATAATATTTGGTTGTGTTAGGTGCACCGCTCCAGTTAAGTGGAGGGCTAATGCTTTGCCCATCGCACGTATAAGTTATAGGCAAGTTACCGCCATCACTTACTTTTGAGCTTGTTAGAGTAAAATCATTTAGGTTTGATTGTTCAAGCGATTGGCTGTTTTGCTCGTTGCAGGCACTTAAGGTTACACAGCACAGTGCACTGAGTAAAAAGGCATGGGTATTTTTCATCATTTAAAACTCCAAAGATTAAGAGTACATAGAAAGAATTAGCTATTAAGAGTGTAGTTCTCAAATGTAGGGCAATTATGTAGTTTTAAACTTTTTTGTTTTTATTAAGGGCAGGCGTTAAGTTGTGAGCTGCTTACTTGGATAAGAGAAGAGATTGGATATGGGCGCTTGGTTATGAAAGGAAATATTAACTTAAGTATGGCGTTATTTTCACTCAGTTAAATAACGCTAAAATCCTTATTTTAAATAAGGATTTTCTCCCATTGCGACGACCACACAAAAAATTCTTAAATCTAACTCTAGCTGGTGATAACTCGGCTCCATATGGCAGCAAAGTTGATAAAAGCCTTTGTTATGGTCTTTTTCTTTAAAGTGGGCGAGCTCATGTACCACTAACGCTTTTAATAACGGCTCGGGAGCGCGGAGCAAGTCGCTGTTTATCGCTAAATCGTGCTTACGGGTTTTACCTTGCATTCGATACGTATGTGTACCGAGTGCATTGGTGACCATATCGCCTTGCTTTTTAAAAGCAGCGCGCCCAAATGGTGGCGCATTTTTTAAATATTGTTTTTTAAGCTCGGTTGCATAGCTATAAAGTAGTTTATCGCTGGTAATAGTGTGTGCTTGCGGATACTTTTTAAGTAAGTAGTCACATACCTTTTTGTTATTTATAAGGCTTAATACTTGCTCAACAATGTTAGCTGGGTAACCGGTAAAGTAACGTGCGTATTCACTCATTATTATTTCTCTGTCGTTTTACTTTTAAAAAAGTGCTTGTTGGTGGGCTTCTTTTTCGCCAGTAAATGGGTTTAATGCTTTGTGATTATAACCAAGGTCTTTACAAAACTGCCTTGCTAATAATGGCGCTTCTCGGTTATCTGCCGTATGAAAAAACACATAAGGCGTTTTTCCTTCATCAAGCCATTGTTTTACTTTACTCAGCCACGGTTTATAAAAGGGTTTATAGTCGTTTTGTAAATCGGCGATAACAAAGCGCGCCATGGGTTGCGTGCTTGTAGCAATGGCATGCACGGGTAAATGCGGCTTTTTTTGCTGTGCATCTATTAGCGCTTCGGTTGTTGGTTTTACGGCAAATAGGGCGCGAGTATCCATCGATATGCGATTTATGTTGTTTGCCATTAATAACTGATTAAGTGCTATTTCGGCTTCACCCTTTTGAAAAAACGCAGTATGACGTACCTCTACACCGTAATTAACCTCTTTTGGTAATAGGCTAATAAATTGGGCGAGTTTGGGTAAGTCACCAGGGCCAAATGCTTTAGGTAATTGCAGCATGATTTGCCCAGTTTTTTCTAAAATAGGGGAGAATAAGTTAAGCCAATCAGTAAGCTCGGTTTGAACATTAGTTAGGTGCAGCTCGTGGCTAAAGCGACGATTAAACTTAAAAGTAAATTTAAAATCGTCGGGTACGCTGTTTGCCCAGCGCAATACGGTGCTTGGCGAAGGATCAGCGTAAAAGCTGGTATTGCCTTCAACAGAGTTAAAGTGTTGTGCGTATTGGCTAAGCATATCGGCGTTTTTACATTGGCTTGAAAATAAATTGCCTTTCCATGCATTACTCGACCACTGCGGGCATCCAATATATAACATACAAACTAGCGCCTTATTATAAAGTGGCGATAGTGTAGCAAATAACAAAACGAGCTGCTGTAAATTCAGGGGCAAAAGCGGCACACGCCCTAGCATCTTAATGTTAGTTGAGTATAATGCAGGGCTTAATTTGATTATTTTTAGATTGCTAGCGGCTTTATTTGTATTGTGGTGACCTGTTTTTTAAATCACACGCCTTAAAACAAATAAGTTTAGTCGTTTAAGCCTTTTATCTGACAGGAAAACTATGCGCTCTATATATTGCGGACAGCTAAATAAAACTCACGTAGATCAAGAAGTTGAACTATGTGGCTGGATCAACAAACGACGTGACCTTGGTGGACTTATCTTTGTCGATTTACGCGATAGAGAAGGTTTAGTACAAGTTGTATTCGACTCTGACATTGAAGAGTTAATGAGTTCGGCTAACACACTACGCCAAGAATTTTGTGTTCAGTTAAAAGGTATTGTTCGCGCACGCCCAGACAGCCAAGTAAATAAAGACATGGCAACAGGCGAGATCGAAATTTTAGGTAAAGAGCTTAATATTATTAACCGCTCTGAGCCATTACCGCTTGATTTTAACCAAGTAAACTCTGAAGAGCGTCGTTTAAAATACCGCTACCTAGACCTACGTCGTCTAGAAATGAGTGACCGTATTAAATTACGTGCTAAAGCAAGCAGCTTTGTTCGTCGCTTTTTAGATGAAAACGGCTTTTTAGACATCGAAACACCTGTACTTACTAAAGCAACGCCAGAAGGTGCGCGCGATTATTTAGTACCAAGCCGCGTTCACAAAGGTAGTTTTTACGCTTTACCACAGTCACCACAGTTGTTTAAGCAATTGTTGATGATGTCGGGTTTTGACCGTTACTACCAAATTGTTAAATGTTTCCGTGATGAAGATTTACGCGCCGATCGCCAACCAGAATTTACCCAAATAGATATAGAAACCTCTTTCATGAGCTCTGATCAAGTACGTGGTATGACTGAAAAAATGATCCGCGAGATGTGGCAAACATTACTAAACGTTGATTTAGGCGATTTTCCAATCATGCCTTACAGCGAGGCAATGAGCCTTTACGGTTCTGATAAGCCAGATTTACGTAACCCAATGAAATTGGTTGATGTTGCAGATTTAGTTAAAGACGTAGAGTTTAATGTTTTCTCAGGTCCGGCTAACGACGAAAAAGGTCGCGTTGCTGTGTTAACTGTACCGGGTGGCGCTAAGCTTTCTCGTAAACAGCTTGACGATTACACTAAGTTTATTGGTATTTACGGCGCTAAAGGCATGGCGTGGATGAAAGTAAACGACCACACTGCAGGCGCTGAGGGTGTTCAATCACCAGTGGCTAAGTTTTTAAGCGAAGACGTAATTACTAAATTACTTGAGCGTACTAATGCTCAGTCTGGCGATATCATTTTATTTGGTGCCGATAAGCGCAACACAGTAAATGAAGCAATGGGCGCACTGCGCGTTAAGATTGGTGTTGATTTAGAAATCACTAACCTTGATAGCTGGGCACCACTTTGGGTTGTAGACTTCCCAATGTTTGAAGAAGATGACGAAGGCACATTACATGCTGTACATCATCCATTCACTGCACCAAAAGACATTAACGCCAGTGAGCTTGAAGCAAACCCAGCAGCTGCTATTTCAGATGCCTACGATATGGTATTAAACGGCTACGAAGTGGGTGGCGGTTCGGTACGTATTCATAATGCAGATATGCAAGAAACTGCATTTAGAATTTTAGGTATTAACGAGCAAGAGCAACAAGACAAGTTTGGTTTTTTACTTGATGCACTTAAATACGGGACACCACCACATGCAGGTTTAGCATTTGGTCTTGACCGTTTAGCAATGCTTTTATGTGGTACCGATAACATTCGTGACGTTATTGCTTTCCCTAAAACAACACAAGCGTCGTGTTTATTAACCAACGCGCCAAGCAAACCTAACCTTGATTCGTTAGTTGAACTTGCAATAAGTGTTGTAGAAAAAGCGATACCTAACGAAGAGTAATCTTGTTTCGCTTTTTTGAGCTAAATTTAAAAACCCTTAAGTTATATGCTTAAGGGTTTTTTTATGGTTAAATTTATAGCAGAGTGTGTTTTAAACGAACAGATAAAAAGGAATTATTATGTCGATCAATGCAACCTTATTTGGTGAGTTTTTAGTTTTTATTATTGTGCTGTGTATTCCTATTTTTGCTGTAATTAGCTACAAAATAGGTAAGCGTAAAAGTACTATGCCAGGTGTTTTAGCTTTTGTGGGTGGCTGTTTAGCGCTATTTCCACTATTTGCTTTGATTTTTATTGCAGTGCTTGCGCTTAAAAAAGATTTACCTAAAAGTAATGGCTACACGGGTTAAATTTAATAGGTGAATTGTGTTGTTAAGTAACAATAACCAGTATTTTGATGAGCAATTTAATGCTTTGCAGTACGCAGAGCAGCTAACTGAAAACTCTGAGTTTGAAGAGTGTATATTTATCGATTGCGACTTTTCAGACGGGCAGTTTAAACATTGCCGATTTATAGAATGCAGTTTTAAAAACTGTAATTTATCGTCACTAAAATGGAACTACAGTTCGCTTGAAAATGTAAGTTTTAGCCACTGTAAATTAAATAGTTTGCAATGGGCTGATGTAGATTGGCCAGCGCTTAGTATTAACGCACCGGTGAGTTTTAATTATTGCGAGCTCAGTAATAGTTCTTTTTTTGAATTAACTCTCAAGGCCCTCAAACTAACACACTGCTTTGCCAAAAATGTTGATTTTAGACACGCTGACTTAAGTGGTAGCGAATTTACAGGAACAGATTTTCGCGATAGTGAGTTTTTTCAAACTAACTTAACAAAATGTGATTTTGTAGGTGCTACAGCGTTTAATATAGATTTGAATAATAATATTTTAGCGAATGCTAAGTTTGATCACTTCGAAGCACTTAATTTGCTTACCAGCCTTAATATAGAACTATGTGATTAATTTAGTTTAATATGATTACATATCTAGAAGCGACAGCTTGGCTGGGCTTCTAGATACTGCGTGACTGTGTAATTAACGGCTTGGGCCATTTTTATTACGTGCACTGGCAAGCTGTCTTGCGATTTCTAATAACGCAGGTGAAATATCTTCAGCGCCATCTTTAATTAGTTTTGTAACGTCACCTGATGAAAACAAACC
Source organism: Pseudoalteromonas sp. BSi20429 (assembly GCF_000238895.1). Classification (NCBI taxonomy): domain Bacteria; kingdom Pseudomonadati; phylum Pseudomonadota; class Gammaproteobacteria; order Alteromonadales; family Pseudoalteromonadaceae; genus Pseudoalteromonas; species Pseudoalteromonas sp. BSi20429. The sequence goes on from NZ_BADV01000102.1 coordinate 19,518, forward strand.
GTCACGTGGTGATTTAATACCTAACTCACGAACAAAATCCTTCGTTTTACCTGTGCTGCCTGTTTCAATAAACTTAAAAATAATACGTTCATTGTTGTTTTTAGCAGGTGCTTTTAAGGTTTCGATTTCGTCATGTATCTCGGTTAGTTTGTCTTCTAAAATTTCTATACGTTCTTGAATGCTATTGTATGATTTCATTTATTGGATCTTTTACTAAATATATTTAAACAATGGCGGCTATTATCGCATAGTTTGACAATAGAGAACGCAAACCTATAAAGTAAAAGTTATTTTTAATTAAAAACAATAATTTATATAAGTTTAAATATGCAAAAAACACTTAAAAAGCTTTTTATATTAAGCGCACTAGCTCTAAGTACATCAGTTATAAGCACATCAGCAATAAGCGCAACAAGCTATGCAAAGGACGATGTTATAACCGATAAAAGCCGTAGCCGCGCTATTCCTATCAATATTACATTACCAAGTAATAATGCTAAGTGTACTGAACAAGTAAAATGCCCTGTAGCGTTTATTAATGCGGGCTACGGTATTAGCCATAACGAATATACGTTTGCTAGTAATGTGTTTAATCAGCGTGGATACTTAACAATAGCCGTTGCACATGAACTAAAAACCGACCCTGACCTTAATCGTGAGCAGCCTTACTTAACAACGCGTATGGAAAACTGGCACCGTGGCGTAGTGACGCTTAAGTTTTTAGTTAATGAGCTATCGAGTAAATACCCAGCGTACGACTTTACAAAACTCACCTTATTTGGGCACTCAAACGGCGGGGATATTTCGTCATTATACGGCTCTATTTACCCCAATGAAGTAAGTCAAATTATTACGTTCGATCATCGCCGCATGTTGATCCCGCGCAATAAAAACATTCGCGTACTTACTCTACGCGGTAGTGATTACCCAGCTGATGCAAATGTGCTGTTAAACGATTCAGAGCTGGATAAGTTTCCTGTTACGCAAATAATGATAGAAAAATCGCGTCATAACGATATGTACGATGGCGGGCCAAAATGGCTGGTGGATAGAATGAGTAAAGAAGTAGAGGGATTTTTAGATAGTAAAAGTTAGCTTTATAAAAGTTAAATCATAGCGCAGTGTGACCTGCGCTATATTAATTTCACGGCAGTTATTCTACCAGTTCACTAACAATAACCGGGTTATTATGTAGTGTTTTATGCACTGGGCATTTGTCGGCTATTTCGAGTAAACGCTGGCGCTGTGGCTCAGTTAAGTCGCCACGTAAGGTGATTTTACGGGTAATGGCTTCAAGGTTACCTGTTTGCTCACAATCGTCGCAATCTTTGTTGTAATCGCGAGTGTGATCAAGCTCTACTTTAACATGCTCCAGTGGTAAGTTTTTACGTGTAGCGTACATACGTAGTGTCATGGCCGTACAGGCACCAAGCCCCGCTAATAAGTGATGATACGGATCGGGACCTAAGTTTTTACCGCCTACTTTTATTGGCTCATCTGCAAGCCAAGTATGATCTTTTGTACTTACGTGCTGAGTAAATACATGGTCTTTTTCTTCAACAAGTACATTACCACCCGTTAAACTTGCCGTGTATTTAGTTTTGTCGTACTTAACATAACGGTTTGCCCACGTTGCAATTATCTGTGCAGCGTAGTCGGCATCGTTTTTATTTGTTAAAAGGTGATCGGCGTTATCTAGGCTAATAAAGCTTTTAGGATGCTTAGCTGATGCATAAATTTTTTCAGCTTCACTAATATTTACAGTCGCATCAATAGGGGAGTGCATTACTAATAATGCGCGCTTAAGTTTACTTATGTGGCTTTTATCGTACTTGGCTATATCGTCAATAAATTGCTTTTTAATGGTAAATTCACGACCAGCTAAGTTAACTTTAGCTTCACCTGCTGCGTTAATTTCATCAAGGTGTGCTTCAAAGTTATGCGCTACGTGCTGCGCATCTGACGGTGCGCCAATGGTTGTAATAGCCGATACTTCAGGAATATGCTCAGCAGCAGCAAGTACCGCAGCGCCGCCTAAACTGTGGCCAATGAGTAGTTGCGGCGCCGCAAAATGCTCACGTAAATGATTTGCCGCAGATACTAAATCTTGAATGTTTGATGAAAAGTTACTGTTAGCAAAATCACCATCACTATTACCTAAACCGGTAAAGTCGAAACGCAGTACGGCGATACCTTGTTGTGTGAGTGCACGACTAATCCGTGTAGCTGCTGCAATGTCTTTACCGCATGTAAAGCAGTGTGCAAATAGCGCGTAAAACTTAACGTCACCAGAGGGAAGTTCAAGTTGGCCGGCAAGTTCTAAATCGCCGCTTTTAAAAGATACTTTTTGTCGCATGGGGGGCCTTATTTACACAAATAAAATATATTCTAATAATAGACCAGAGATAGTTACTAAACCTTGCAAATTCAACGTTTTTTTATAACTTGATCTTGATCAAGCCAAGTGGCGGTGACTATGCTTTGAGGACATATGTCCTTATGTTTTTGAGGTCATTTGTCTATCCTCGCATAGCGCTATAATGAAGGCTTTGCTACTTTATATAAGTAATTTAGCACTATTAAAAGCAACTCACTTCACACAACCTATTCACTGGAACGTACAATGCAATTACCTACTGTTGATTATAAAGCTCCCGATGCGGCTGCACAATTTGTTGAATCGTTAAGAAATACTGGATTTGGCGTTTTAAAAAACCACCCAATCCCACAGTCTTTAGTTGAGTCTATTTACAAAAATTGGCAAGACTTTTTTAACTCAGAGCAAAAGCACGACTTTTTATTCTCTAAAGACACTCAAGACGGTTACTTTCCGCCTTCAGTATCTGAAGTAGCGAAAGGCTTTACAATAAAAGACATTAAAGAGTACTTCCATGTGTACCCTAAAGGTCGCGTTCCTGCAGAGCTTGAAGCTGATGTACGTGAATACTACCGTTTAGCAAGTGAATTTGCTGGCACGTTATTAAGTTGGGTTCAGGCTGAATCTCCGGCTGATGTACGTGCTAAGTTTTCGATTGATTTAAAAGACATGATTGCAGGCTCTGAGCAAACATTGTTACGTATCCTACATTATCCGCCTATGACGGGTGATGAAGAGCCAGGTGCTATTCGCGCAGCAGCCCATGGCGATATTAACTTATTGACTGTATTACCAGCTTCTAATGAGCCTGGTTTACAAGTTCAAAAAACAGATGGCGGTTGGTTAGACGTGCCATGTGATTTTGGCAGCTTAATTATTAATATCGGCGACATGTTACAAGAAGCGTCGGGCGGGTATTTCCCATCGACAATTCACCGTGTAATTAACCCAACGGGTAAAGCATCTACTAAATCGCGTATTTCACTACCGTTATTTTTACACCCGCATCCAGATGTTGTGCTTTCAGAGCGCTACACGGCAGATAGCTACTTGCAAGAACGCCTGCGTGAGTTAGGTGTTAAGTAACTCTTATACTTAGAGTAATTAAGTATAAATATAAAACGGCTTATGGCCGTTTTTTGCATTTTTAAGCAACTTGAGCACAGGTTTAATTTTATTAAGCTATGCTCAATTGCTCGCAACGTAAATAATGGCATGCATTCTTAGCTACTACAGGTATAATGCGCGCAACTGGCTAACGTAGCCTAATTTAAAAGAGAGTTTATATGAGTTTTGAAGGTTTAGGTTTATCACAGTCTTTGGTTAATGCGGTTTTAGAAAAGGGCTATGAAACGCCAACGCCGATTCAGGCTCAAGCAATTCCTGCAATTATTGAACGCCGTGATGTTATGGCAGCAGCGCAAACAGGTACAGGTAAAACAGCGGGTTTTACATTACCACTTATTGAGCGTTTGTCGTCAGGCCCTAAAGCTAAAAGTAACCACGTACGTGCACTTATTTTAACGCCTACACGTGAGCTTGCTTTGCAAGTAAGCGAAAACGTTGAAGAGTACGCTAAGCATTCGGATGTGAGCTCATTTGTAGTTTACGGTGGCGTTAAAATTAACCCACAAATGCAGCGTCTTCGTAAAGGTGTTGATATTTTAGTAGCAACGCCGGGTCGTTTAATCGACTTACATAATCAAAATGCAGTTAAATTTGATAGCGTTGAAGTGCTTGTACTCGATGAAGCTGACCGCATGTTAGACATGGGCTTTATTCATGACATTAAACGCTTAATTGCTAAAATGCCTGCTAAACGTCAAAACTTGATGTTTTCGGCTACATTTTCTGACGAAATTCGTGCATTAGCAAAAGGGTTAATTAATGACCCTGTTGAAATTTCAGTTGCTGCAAAAAATACTACTGCAAAAAGTGTTACTCAGTGTGTCTATGCGGTAGATAAAACACGTAAAACAGCATTGCTAAGCCACTTGATTCGCACTAACGATTGGCAACAAGTATTAGTGTTTAGCCGCACAAAGCACGGTGCTAACCGCTTAGTTAAACAACTAGAGCGCGATGACATTGTAGGCGCGGCTATCCATGGTAATAAATCACAAGGCGCACGTGTTAAAGCACTTGATGGTTTTAAAAGTGGTGAAGTACGCGTACTAGTAGCAACAGACATTGTTGCACGTGGTTTAGACATTGTTGAATTACCGCATGTTGTTAACTACGACTTACCAAATGTATATGAAGATTACGTTCACCGTATTGGCCGTACAGGCCGTGCCGGTGCGTCGGGTCATGCGATTTCGTTTGTAACAACAGAAGATGCTGTTGACTTATACGGTATTGAGCGCTTTATTGGTGAGCTTATCCCACGTGCTGAAGAAGACGGTTTTGAGCCTATTAACCCAGTAGCAGAGCGCGCATTAGATGCTCGCCCACTGCCGTCTAAAAAGCCTAAGAAAAAGCAGCCTTTTAATAAGCCTAAATCTGATAGCAGCAAGCCTAACAGTAAAAAGCCGAACAATGGTGGTAATGGTACCGGCCCTCGTCGTGGTGGTTCTAAAAAGCCAGCAGCTAAAACAGATGATAATGCGCAAAACCCATGGGCAAAGCGTGAATCTGTTGGCGGTAGCGGCCAACGCCGTCGTCGCACAAATAACGATTAATGATCATATTGGCGTTTAATTAATTTAGAACTTGGTTAAAGGCTGATACAAAAAACGCGCTCTCTTCTTTTGAATAAATAGAAGCAGCGCGTTTTTTATTGTCTGTAATTTGTACTTACTGTATTGCCTACCTGATTAAATAGTTAATACCCAAACCGACAAATAAAGTAACACTTACGCTAAGTAGTGTGCCGAGCATAACGTACTCGGTAAGTTTTTTATCTTTGCTTGCACTTAAATCGCCAAACCTAAATACTGACTTTGCCGCAAGTAAAAAGCCAAGCCCTGCAAATTGGTCAAGCAATATAAAGCTCAGCATAAGTACGCGCTCAAGCATACCTATGCTTTGCCCTGCAAATGGTAAGCTACCAGTACTTGAAAAGTTACTTGTTAAACGCTCTAACATCATTCTTATAAATACGGCGCTAGGACTTAAAATAATTAAATAACCGCATACCACCCACAGTATTTTGGGATCAGTGAGCATATTATTAATTGCTGCCATAAAGCTATTGTTATCAGTTAACCAAATACTGAGCGCAATAATAACGAGTATGTGCGCTATTTGATCAAGTAAAAAAGGCACCACGCCTTTATTAGAATACGATTTAGCTATATCAATAAAGTAATGGCTCAGCATAATGCTCGCCGTGGCAATTAAAACACTGCTTAGTTGCTGCCACCCGAATGTGTATTCCCACACGGTAATAATGAGTGCACTTGTTACACCATGCACTAGTACATGAAAATAAAGCTTACTGGCTTTAAAATGACGGGTATTTCTGTCGTTTACCCAACTCATAGGTTGCCAGTAAAAATCAGCGAGTAAGTGGCCAATAATAAGCGCGACCAGTAAAAGTGAAAACTCCATTATTCACCTCCTTTAATTATATTTTTTATAACGTGTTGTGTGTGCTTAATAAAGCGTTCTATAAGTTGGTAGTGCGCTAAATTTAGTAGTTTTGTTACATTTTCGCGACTTGTTTTAAGCTCTTTAGCCAGTGCCGCGTGGCTGTTGTCTGGTGATGTTAAATAGACATACAGGGCATTTGCTTGTTTTTGCGTGATTTTAGTGAGTAATACGTCGGCAAAGGCTAAATTAAGATTTAAGCTTTCATCAAGCTGCTGCTCATTAATATTAAAAACAAAGCGTTGATTACCTATTTTATCAAGGCCTTGCCCCGAAAGGGTAAAAGCAGAGCCGGTTGCTGTTTTTATATCGCTGCGTGGGTTATCTATTTGCCCAAGTGCCAAGCTTTGCCGTAGCTCATAACCTGACGATTTAAGGTGTAAATATACAAGTATGGCATTTTTAAAAAGGAGCTCAGGATTATTAACTTGTAACTGAAAGGCATCGCCTCGGTATATATTCCAAAGTGTTTGCTCCCCCGAAATGTTTCGCAAACTTTGCTCTAGTTGATAAAGCATGGCATCGTATTGCTGCTTAGGGATTGTTTGCGATTTAATAATATCGCCGCTGATCACACCAATCATAAAAATCTCAAAATGGTTACTTTTTAATATGTAACCAATATTGGTTACATAAGGGTATGTAACTAATTTAGGTTACTTAAATATAAATTGCAAGGTACACTTATTTTATAACGTTACTTTTATTGCTATTAATCCTCACTAGGACACTAAATGACTTTACAAAACGAGCAGCAAAGCACGAAACCACGCGTAGGTATTTTTGTTGATGTGCAAAATATTTATTACACGTGCCGCGAGAGTTACGGAAAAAACTTTGACTACAATGCGTTTTGGCGGGTAATGCAGGCGCAATACAATATTGAGTGTGCTTTTGCGTACGCTATTTATCGAGGTGATGAAAAGCAAAATCAGTTTCAAAATATTTTGCGTGCGATTGGTTTTGACGTAAAGCTAAAGCCATTTATTCAACGCCGTGATGGAAGTGCTAAAGGCGATTGGGATGTAGGTATAACAATAGACATGTTAGAGCAGGGTAAAAGCCTTGATAAGGTTATTTTGCTCTCTGGCGATGGTGACTTTGCTTTGTTACTTGGGCATTTAAAAAATCAATATAATGTACCGTGCGATGTATACGGTGCTGACCGGTTAACCGCTGAGGTATTAAAACAAAGCGCAGAGCAATTTCATTTAATTGATAATACTTTGCTACTTTAACAGTAAAAAATAGTTAAAAAAGTGCAAGCTAAGTGCCTGCAACATGAGAGATTTTAATACAAAGCCGTAATAGATGAATTAAGCCTTATATAGGCTTTTTTTATTACTGTAATCAATTGGGTTTGCTAAATGATTATGGTAATTTTAAAGCATAACGAGTTACCAAGGACTTACATGCTTCATTATAGCAACATGCCACTAGACAGAGGCTCAAATTTTCGTAAAGACCCATCGTGGCTTAAAGCGCAAATGTCGGCGCAAAGTAAATGGGTTTTAGTTAAAAATAATCAAACCCTATTTATTAAAGATACCCCTAAAGTAAGCTATTTAACGTATCAACAAGTGGCGCATTTAGATTTAACGAGTGCTATTTTTGTTGGTTTAAATAATGCTAAACATGGTGTGTTTGCATTGGATGTATCTGATCTGGATGAAAGCGTACTTACGCCTTTAATAGAGGGCGCTCAGTTTTTTGATATTCGCCAATATGGGCCTCAAGTAACCATTAAATATGCCTCAATAGCCGCCCTTGCGAGAGGGTTATGTTATTGGCATGCCACGCACCGTTTTTGTGGGCGCTGCGGTAGTAAAAACCGTTCAGTGGAAGCCGGGCATTCTCGTGTATGTGAAAACGAAAACTGTAAGCATCCTACATTCCCTCGTACCGATCCTGCGGTAATTATGGTCGTTACTAAAGTCTTTGCTGACGGAGTAGAGCGATGCCTGTTAGGTCGCCAAGCTGCGTGGCCCACTGGTATGTATTCGTCGCTTGCTGGATTTGTAGACCCAGGGGAGACACTGGAACAAGCTGTTGCGCGTGAAGTTAAAGAAGAGGCAGGTATAGAGGTTGATAACGTACGTTATGTTGCATCTCAGCCATGGCCGTTCCCATCGTCCATTATGCTTGGTTTTTTTGCAGAGGCGACATCTGAGGAAATTAACGTAGATAAAGAAGAGCTAGACGATGCAAAATGGTTTAGTCGTGAAGACTTAGAGCAATTTGGTAATTGGCACGAAGAAGGGGAGCATTTAAAACTGCCTAGAACCGACTCTATCTCTCGTTATTTAATTGAGCATTGGCGCACAAACCCTTAAGGATTAACAATGTCGAGTAAAAGTAATAAAAACACTCAGCTGGTATCATCAGGGCGCAAAAAAGCCTATACACATGGCGTAGTAAATCCCGTTGTACAGCGTGCATCTACCATTGTATTTGATACCGTAGCAGATTTAAAAGAAGCTGCTAAAACCCGTGGCGATAAAACGTTATTTTATGGGCGCCGGGGCACAACAACACACTTTGCGCTACAAGAAGCGATTACAGAACTTGAAGGCGGCGAAGGCTGTGCACTATACCCTTGTGGCGCGGCGGCGATTAGCCAAGTATTTTTATCGTTTTTAAAAACCGGTGATCATATTTTAATGGTTGATAACGTGTACGAACCAACTCGCGATTTTTGCGATAAAATTTTAGTGGGGCTGGGCATTACAACAACCTACTACCCGCCAACCATTGGCGCAGGTATTAAAGACTACATTCAGCCAAATACGAAAGTATTGTTTTTAGAATCTCCAGGTTCTATTACGATGGAAGTGCAAGATGTGCCTGCTATGGTAAAAGTAGCCAATGAGCATAACGTAATGACCATACTTGATAATACCTACGGCAACGGTTTGCATTATCGTCCGCTAGAGCACGGTGTTGATATTAGTATTCAGGCTGCAACGAAGTATATTGTCGGCCATTCGGACGTGATGATGGGGGTGGCTGTTGCTAATAAAAAGTACTGGCCAACCTTGCGCGAAAACTCGTACTTACTAGGGCAATGTACCAGTGCCGATGATGCGTATTTAGCGCTTAGAGGCCTGCGTACAATGGGTGTGCGTTTAAATCAACATGAAAAAGCAGCAATAGAAGTAGCTAAATGGCTTGAACAACATGAGCTTGTTGATCATATTCGCCACCCTGCATTTGAAACCTGCCCAGGGCATGAGTTTTTTAAACGTGATTTTGATGGCAGTAATGGGTTGTTTTCATTTGTGATGAAAACCGGTAATCAAAAAGCGATTGATGCATTTTTAGATAGCCTTGAGCATATTAAAATGGGCTTTTCGTGGGGCGGTTTTGAAAGTTTAGTAACCGCTAATTTAACTATGAAAGGGCTGCGTTCAAATACAGGTTGGGATTTAGGCCCGGTTATTCGCTTGCATATTGGTCTTGAAGATGTTGAAGATTTAATTAGCGATTTAAGCCAAGCACTTGAGGTTTATAAGCAGCATTTATAATTTATATCGCAATTTATGCTGTTACATTTAAATGTATTGTTACAAAGCTCACCATAGGTGGGCTTTTTTTTGCTGGTAATTCAAGGTGTTTACACTTAGTGTGGATAAATACACAGAAAATAAAAAGTCATTAAGGATAGTCAATGGCAACACCATTACCGATAAACGTAGGGCGATTAACGCAAATAGCGGGATTTGAGCTTGTACGTATGTTTTTAACAAAACGTGGACTTATTGCATTAGCAGCCTTTGCATTGGTGTGGCTAATAATACTGCGCTACCCAATAGGGCAGGCAGTAGGCATTGTAAGTGCACCCGATTTTGAGCAAATAGCCCGTGATATATCAGGCTCCATTGGTTTAAGTAAGCTGCTTGATTGGCCTGAGGCCGAATTTGCTATGTACTGGTTAATAGCCTTATATAGCTTTCCTGTTTTTGGTTTATTTATTTGTAGCGACCAAACGGTGGGCGATAGAGAGCGCGGCACACTAAGGTTTTTATCACTGCGCTCCACTCGCTTTGAAATACTGTTTGGTCGTTTTTTAGGACAATTAGCGGTATTAGCCTGCTTAGTGGGCATTACTCTTGTGGCTACGCTTGCTGTACTAGGGTTTAGAGATCCAAGTTTACTGGCTGGTGGTTTTGCCCGTGCGCTTTCTATATTTTTAATATTGGTTGTTACTCTGTGTCCATTTGTAGCACTTATGACGTTAATAAATACCTTTGCTCGCTCATCGCGTTTATCTATTGTATTGGCAATTTTATATTTTGCAGCAGGCGGTATTGTAGTTGGTATATTGCAATGGCAAATACCCGCATTAGGCTTGCTTGATTATTTATTTCCGGGTGTGCAAATAGAGTTATTAGCGGGGCAAAATTTACCATTATTAAGCGCTGTGGCTATTCCCCTTGTGCAAACTGCGGTGTTACTAAGCATTGCTCAACGTATTTTTGCAAGGAGCTCACTATGAGACCATTAATTACAGCCAGCGGTTTAAGTAAATCGTATGGTGCAAAACTTGCGCTTAATAATGTGGACTTTGAGATTAATAAAGGTGCGCCAGTGGCGCTTGTTGGGCCAAATGGTGCGGGTAAAACCACCTTATTTAGTTTGTTGTGCGGCTATATAGCGCCAAGTAAAGGCAGCCTTGAAATATTAGGGCATAAGCCAGGGAGCGCTGCTTTATTTAATAAAGTAAGTGCATTACCGCAAGACGCGCAACTTGACCCTCGTTTTAATATAGATAAGCAACTCGCTTTTTATGCAAAACTGCAAGGTATGGGTGCTAAGCAAAGTCAAACTGAGGCGCTACGTGTACTTGACTTGGTTGGCTTAAAAGAAATTGCAAAGCAGCGTGCAGGGGATTTATCGCACGGTATGCGCAAGCGCGTTACGATAGCGCAAGCACTTATTGGCGCGCCACAAATTGTAATGCTTGATGAAGCAACCGCAGGGCTTGATCCGATTCATGCCAGAGAAGTACGCGAGCTAGTATCTGAATTAAGTGAACAGGCTACGTTTATTTTAAGCTCTCACGATTTAACTGAGCTTGAACGACTATGCTCACAGGTGCTTCATTTAGATAAAGGCGTACTAAGCGAGCATCAAACAAAAACAAACAATACCGATAAACACTTTTATACATTAATGCTAAGCGAAGCTTATCAAAATGTTGAGCAACAGCTTCAAGCAATTGCAGGGGTGAGCCGGGTGTATATGAGCCAACATAAAGAATATGTTGTTGAGTATCAGCCAACGAGCGATCCACTTGATATTGCACTACTGAATTTTTGTCATCAGCAACACTGGCAGTACAGGCAGTTAGTTAATGGTCACACATTAGAGAATCAAATATTTAAACAGGAGAAAGTATAATGGGTTTACTTAGCGGACTTATGGGTAATGCAAGCGAAGTTGACGATTCTGATTTAGAGAAAATCCTCGCCAATACATTAATTGACGGCGAGCAAGTAGAAAAAGCATATAAAGTAGTACGTGATATGTTTATTTTTACTAATAAGCGCTTAATCTTAATTGATAAGCAAGGTATGACCGGCTCTAAAATGGAAATGGTGAGTATTGCTTACTCTAAAATTACCAAGTTTAGTAAAGAAAGTGCAGGCCATTTTGACTTAGATGCCGAGCTAAAAATATGGGTTGGCTCAGATCCAACACCAATTAGTAAAGAGTTTAAGTCTGGCGATAATATTAACGATGTTTATCGTATTATTAGCCAACACGCGCTTTAAGCTGCGGTACATGTTTTAAGTAGTTGTTGACTAGATGTTGCAACTACTTTAATTTTACAGTTTACAACACTTCCTTACAATTAACTTAATAAATACAACTGGTTAGTTAAGTTTTCATTCAGTTTCCTAACGTTAGCATGTGCCTCGACTTTAGCAATACAGCTAGAGCATAAAAAGCAATGTACATAGGGAAGTCTTACAATGAAAAAATTAGCAGTTATTATTTCGAGCATTTTATTATCTAGCACTGCGGCTGCTGCAGACAGCTACAATTCAATTAGTAACCTAAGCTATAAAAATAGCGATAACAACGACACCGTTGCTGTAGATTCTATTTACTACTTATCTCCTAAAAAAACTTTAGGTCCGTACGATCAGTTTGAATACATCAATAAACAAACTAACGTATATGGTGGCTACGCAGATGACGACTTTGGCGATTTAACATCAGTTGGTGGTGAATACTTCATTAATGAATTTGTTGTTGGCGCATCTTACGAAAACCTAGATCCAGATTCAGGTTCTAACAGTGAGCTTTATAAACTGACGGGTGGTTACTTTTTCAACCCTGATTTACTTGCAAAAGTAACACTAGTTGAAAACAAAGACGGCGATGATTACGCATTATTTGATTTAGCTTACAACTACATGCTAAACAGCACAGATTACGTAGGTGTTACACTTACATCAGACGACGATTTTGATTACCGTGCAGTAGCTGCTAAATACTTTATTGATTTACAGCAAGGTAACTACCTTACTTTTGAAGGTAAATACGAAAGCATTGATGATGCAGAAAACCAATGGGTAGCAGAAACTAACTACTACTTTTCAAAGGCAACATCTGTATTTGCTAACTACAACAAGCAAGACACTTACAGCTTTGGTGCTCAACACTTCATCAATAAAAATATTGGTGTAAAGGTGGGTTACGAAAACAACGCTGATGATTCTGATAACGATGCGTACTTTGCTAACATGCGTTTTCAGTTTTAATTAAGTCCCGTACTTAGTTAATACAAAAGTAATATTAAAAAGCCCGCTAAATTTAGCGGGCTTTGTCGTTTTAAATGTTTGAGCTTTTAACTATAAACTTTTACCAGTCATAATTACGGCCTTTATTATGCTCATCTAAATAACTCCTTTAAGTTATAAATAGAGTGCCATGAATGGCTAAATTGTTATTAAAGTCATTAAGTGCAGTCGATGATAATAGCTATAAAATAGTAAGTATTGGAGTTGTTTTTGCTAGTAAACAATGGTTATTGGAAAAAAACAGATAAAAATATGCACGGATACAAACCTATTTTTCATTATAAATACAGAAATAATGAATTAAATAGAGTAATTTTTTGAGAAATTAAAAAAATTTAGTGAGAGGAAATTATATTGATGAGGTTTATCGAATAATTAAGTTGTGTTCAATTTAGCGACAGTTTGTACCGTATTTGTTACTTTTTAAATTTAAATGATGACATGATATTGTCTTGTAGATTTAATGGATACTTTGTATTTACATTTGCATATAAATTATTACAACTCCGCCGGGTTTAATCTGACCTTTTATTCAGTTTTTGTTCATTTTTTTGGCGTTAGGATGCGCCCCGACTTTGGCTAGACAGCTGAAGCATCAAAAAGTAATATTTATAGGGAATTTAAAATGAAAAAATTAGCCGTTATCATTTCGAGCATTTTATTATCAAGTGCTGCAACCACTGCAATAGCCGCAGATACTTACCAATCAATCAGCCATGTAGGATATGTGGACGTAGATGGTGATGACACAGTAAGTGTTGACTCAACATATTATTTTTCTCCAAAAGCGACTTTAGGTCCTTACGATCAATTTGAATACATCAATAAGCAAACAAATGTTTATGGTGCATACAGTGATAATGATCTTGGAGATGTTACTAGCATTGGCGGTGAGTATTTTGTAGAAGATTTTGTATTAGGTGCACAGTACAATAATCTCGATAGTGATTTTGGCTCAAGCACGGATGTAATTGAACTTTCAGCTGGTTACTTCTTTAATCCAAACCTTGTATTAAAAGCTACGTTTGTTGATGTAGAAGATGCTGACAATCAGTTTGTGTTTGACTTAGCATATAACCATCAGTTAAACAGCACTGATTATATCGGCTTTACAGTAACATCAGATGATGAGTTTGATTACCGTGCAGTAGCAGCTAAGTACTTTGTTGATTTACAGCAAGGTAACTACTTGACTGTTGAAGGTAAGTTTGAAGATGTTGATGGCGGTTCAAGTAACTGGGAATTAGCATCTAACTACTATTTCAGCAAAGCAACATCGGTGTTTGTTACAGTTAATAAAAATGATGACTACACTCTTGGTGGCCAACACTTTTTCAACAACAATGTTGGTTTAAAAGCAGGTTACGGCAATAACTGGGATGCTTCTGATTATGATGCTTACTTTGCAAATGTAAGCTTACAGTTCTAATTTAACAGAAAATTAGAATATGAATAAAAAGCCCGCTCATTTGAGCGGGCTTTTTGTTCAGCGCTATTTACCAGCCGCAGTTGCGGCCTTCGTTTTGTTTATCTAAATATGTTTGTAATGGTGCAAAGTAATCGAGCATTGCTGTTGCATCCATTTGCGGCTTACCTGTTACAGTTTCAAGCGCCTCTTGCCAAGGGCGAGACGAACCCATTTCAAGCATAGCGTTTAGCTTATCCCCTGCTTCTTTTGAGTTATAAATAGAGCAGCGATGAATGGCTTTATCGTTACCGGCAATTTCACATAAGCTGCGATGAAACTCAAATTGCAAAATATGCGCTAAAAAGTAACGTGTATAAGGCGTGTTACCCGGGACGTGGTACTTAGCACCCGGATCAAAATCATTTTCGCTACGTGCGATAGGAGCTTGCACTCCTTGGTATTTTTCACGTAGTTCCCACCATGCTTTATTGTAATTTTCCGGTGCTACTTCCCCTGAAAATACCTGCCAGCGCCACTGATCAACCATTAAGCTAAACGGCACAAAGGCGACTTTATCAAGTGCCATTTTCATTAATAAACCAATATCTTTAGATTCATCAGGTACTTGTTCAAGTAAGCCGATTTCTTTTAAGTAACCCGGTGTAACCGATAAGGCAATGGTGTCACCAATGGCTTCATGAAAACCATCGTTTGCACTTTCTTGATAAAATAAAGGCTGCTTATTATATGCGCGTTGATAAAAGTTATGACCTAATTCATGGTGAATAACTGAAAACTCTTCGCCTGTGCGCTGAATACACATTTTAATGCGTAAATCGTCTTTGCTATCGATATTCCATGCTGATGCATGACACTGCACATCTCTGTCTTTTGGTTTTACAAACAGTGAACGCTCGTAAAATGTCTCTGGTAGTGCGTCAAAACCCATTGAGGTAAAAAAGTTTTCAGCCCCTTTTACCATTTTAAGTTCGTCGTAATTATTTTGAGCTAATAACTCGGTTACGTCGTAACCCGGATCGGCGTTTTCTGGTGCAACTACATCGTAAATATTACCCCATGCTTGCGCCCACATATTACCAAGTAAGTGCGCTGGTATTGGCTGATCTTGAGGTACTTTGTCGGTGCCGTACTTTTCACCTAACTTTGCGCGAACATGACAGTGTAGCGAGTTATACAGTGGTTTAACTTGGCCCCAAATACGGTCAAGCTCGGTGGTGAAGTCATCAGCAGGCATATCGTATTTACTGCGCCACATAGCGCCCGTATCGGCATAACCAAGCTCCTTTGCACCTTCGTTGGTCAGCACTACTTGTTGCTCGTAAAGTGAGCGCATTGGTTTTGATATTTGACGCCAGCCTTGCCATAAATCAAGTAGTTCGTTGTAATCTCGGCTGGTGGCCATTTTTGAAGTCATGTCGCCAAGGCTTAAACAGGTGCCGTCTTCTTTACAGTATTTACCTTTACCGTATAGCCCGCCAAGCTCTGCGACAATTTGTGAAAGTTGCGCTGTTTTATCAGCGTCTTGTGGGGCAGGAAGTGTAAGTGCTAGTTTTAGTTTATCAAGCTTACGGCGAGCATCGTAATCAAGCTCTAGTTCGTCGTATTTTGCAGCTTCATTTGCTAAACGCACGACTGTTTCGGTCATTTTACGGTTAACTTCAGCCGATAGAGCCGACGTATCATGAGTAATAAAGTTTGCGTAAATCCATTCTGCACGGCTCGATTCTAAATAAAGTGCACTTAGTTCTTTTTCTGTGTTTGTTATAAATGTATTTGCATCTTTAGCTGTTACAGCTTTTTTAGTGTGTGCTGAATTGGTAGTGTCTATCGTTACTTGCGCATCGCAGGCTGTTAAAGCAAGAGTACTTGCTACCATTAAGGCGCTCATACTTAGTTTAAATCGAAAGGGGGTCATGCTATTCCTTTAATTTATTGTTATTAAAACGTTGATAATAGCAGTGATGTTTAAAACAATAAAATGAATGCGTTAAGGCTCACGACTCGTCGTGCAATGATTGTATTTAAATTAAGATGGGTCATAATTAAGTTACTATTTTCATTCAATGTGTAAGGAATGTGCGCATGTTAATATTTATAATATTGCTGGTCGTGGTGGTGGTTATTTTTGCGGTTAAAGATATTCGCCTAAACTTGATTAGTCGTCCTACGTTTAAAATGTTCAAAAAGGTGCTTCCGCCATTATCGCAAACAGAGCGAGAGGCGATGGAAGCAGGTGATGTTTGGTGGGATGGTGAGTTATTTAGTGGTAACCCAGACTGGCAAAAACTGCACCGCTTTCCTAAACCAGAGCTTAGCGATAAAGAAAACGCATTTATGGCTAACCAAGTCGAAACCTTATTGGCGATGCTTGATGATTATCAAATTGTACAAAAAGACAAAGACTTACCAAAAGAAGTGTGGGATTACCTAAAAATAGAAGGTTTTTTTGCGCTGATCATTCCTGAAAAATTTGGCGGTCGTGAGTTCTCGGCAATTGCTAATTCAACGATAGTATCAAAAATTTCGACTAAAAGCTTAACAGCCGCAGTCACTGTTATGGTGCCTAATAGCTTAGGTCCGGGCGAGTTACTTCTTCACTATGGTACTAAAGAGCAGCAAGATCGTTGGCTGCCAAGTTTAGCTAATGGTACAGATGTTCCTTGTTTTGCATTAACGGGACCTGAGGCGGGCTCTGATGCTGGCAGTATTCCTGATTCAGGCGTGGTGTGTATGGGTGAGCATAATGGCGAGAAAGTAATGGGCCTGCGTTTAAATTGGTCAAAGCGTTACATTACACTTGCACCCGTGGCTACTGTACTCGGCTTAGCATTTAAAATGTATGACCCTGATGCTTTATTAGGTGATAAGAAAGAGCTAGGCATTACATGTGCTCTAATACCAACCGATCATCCGGGTGTTGAAACGGGTGAGCGTCATTATCCGCTTAATATGGCCTTTATGAATGGTACCACTTACGGTAAAGATGTATTTATACCACTGGACTGGATCATTGGTGGACAAGAGTGTGCAGGGCGTGGCTGGAGAATGCTTGTTGAGTGTTTAAGTGCAGGGCGTGGTATATCACTACCAGCATTGAGTGCAGCAACTGGACATTTAGCTTCAAAAATGACATCGGCATATGCCATGGTACGCCAGCAGTTTGGTGTATCTATAGGGCAGTTTGAAGGTGTGCAAGAGGCACTTGCACGTATTGGTGGTTTAACTTACACACTTGAGTCGTGCCGATTAATGACCGCAGGTGCGATTGATTTAAAATTAAGCCCGTCGGTTGTAACCGCGATTGCTAAATACCATATGACTGAAATGGGTCGTACGGTAATGAACGATGCAATGGATATTCATTCAGGTAAAGGAATTCAAGTAGGGCCTAATAACTATTTGGCGCATGGCTATATGGGTATTCCAGTATCAATTACGGTTGAAGGCGCGAATATTTTAACGCGTAACTTAATGATATTTGGCCAAGGTGCAACACGCTGTCATCCATTTGTTTTAAAAGAAATGGAAGCCGCTGCAATGGAAGATGACGACGCAGCACTTGAACAATTTGATGGTTTATTAATGAACCATATAATATTTGCAGCAAGTAATGCAGGTATGGCATTTGTGCATGGCTTAACACGTAGTTATTTTGCTAAAGCGCCTGTAGGTGGTGAAACGGCTGTTTATTATAAGCAACTGAGCAGAATGAGCCGAGGCTTAGCTATTTGCACAGACGTGGCTATGTTAATGCTTGGCGGTGAGCTTAAACGAAAAGAAATGATATCGGCACGTTTGGGTGATGTATTAAGTCATTTGTACTTAGCATCAACTGTTTTAAAACGTTATGAAGACGAAGGGCGCCAACAAGCTGATTTACCATTTGTAAAATATGCTATTGAGAACTCATTATTTGAAATTGGCCAAGCGTTTAATGGCTTCTTTAAAAACTTTTCAAACCCGGTTGTTAATTTTACCCTTAAACGTATCGTCTTCCCGCTTGGAAATCATTACCACAGACCAAGTGATGAAATTGCACAAAGTATTTGTGAGCGTATGACTCAACCGGGTGTATTTAGAAACCGCTTAACGCATTTATGTTATGTAGATGAAAATGCAGGTACAGGGGTCATGGAAAGCGCATTTTTAGCTATGCATGATATGCAGGCGCAGTTTAAAGACCTAAAACAATGGCAGCGTAAGGGCAGTGTGCCTGCAACGCTTGATATTGAAGGCGCTATAAATTATGCGCTTGAAAATAAGTTATTAGAGCAAACGGATGCTGATGCAATGCATCACGCTAATAAGTTACGAAAGAAAGCCATTGCAGTTGATAATTTTCAACCAGGTGAGCTGTAGCGCAGTACTTTAAATACTAGGGCGTGATGACCCTTCGTGGTTGAATTTGCAGCAGGCTGTTTGGTTTTTAGGCAAGGCAGAGCCTATGTAGTGTGGTTATTCCCCATAAATAGGCGATAACGCAGCATAAATGCCAAACATGCGCTGCCCTTTGGGTTCTTTCTAGGGACGATTAACTCTTTGTTGCTCGGTTTTTACTTAGCCCACTAGGTTACAAACCTCGCGCCGCGATTAAATCGCCCCTAGATTGAACAAACTTCAATCCACAAAGATCAACACGCCCTAGCTAAAGCGAAAAAGGCCTTACAAATGTAAGGCCTTTTTATGTTTAATTCATTTATTTTAACGAGCGTAAGGGTCGGCAACTATTTTATCTATGTACCATTTGCCCTTTTTACGAAGCATTTTTACACTGCGCATTTCGTCAATTTTATCACCATTTAAATAGCCGGTAAAAATAAGGTTTATTTTGGCGTTATCACCGTATTGTTCACGGATGCTCATATTGGTCATATCAACTTCAATGGTTACTTCATCATATTGCATATTTACTAAGTTACGGGAAAACTGTTTTGCAGTGCCGTAGGATTTCATGATGCGCGTAAGATTGGGTGTTGCCATGGTGCTGGCTTTTTGAAGGTCTTGCTGGTTATAAAGCGCATCAAAATAAGCGGTTGCTGTATCGCCAGGAGTGTCGCCAAGTGTTTTGGTATCGTCTCCACAGGCTGATAAAAATAAACAGATAACCAAACTTAATAAACTCGTGATTTTTTTCATATTAGTTATTATTAATTAGTTTTTTTAAAGTGTGTGGTTTATCTAGGAAGATGTAAAGGTATGGGGGGCAATAAATAGAAAATTGGATAATAAATAATAAAAAAGGATGCCTAAAGCATCCTTTTAAAAATCTTAAAATTACTTATTGTACTAACTCTTGCTCACTAAATTCTTCATCAAACATTGGGCTTGATAAGTAACGCTCAGTTGCACTAGGTAGAATAACAACAATATTTTTATCTGCGTTTTCAGGTTTTTCAGCAATTCGCTTAGCTGCAACAACCGCAGCACCTGACGAAATACCGACTAAAATACCTTCTTTTTTCATTAACTGATGCGCCATTGCAATTGCGTCTTCGTTAGATACAAGCTCGGCACCATCAATTAAGTCCATATCTAAGTTGCCAGGGATAAAGCCAGCACCAATACCTTGGATTTTATGAGGGCCAGGTTTAATTTCTTCACCGGCAAGCGTTTGGCTAATAACAGGAGAGTTAGTTGGCTCAACAGCAATAGACTTAACGTTTAAACCTTTTTCTGTTTTAAGGTAGCGGCTAACACCTGTAATAGTACCACCAGTACCTACACCTGCTACAAAAAAGTCTACTTTGCCGTCAAGCGCATCGTAAATTTCAGGGCCTGTTGTTTCAAAGTGAATTTTTGGGTTTGCAGGGTTTTCGAATTGTTGTAATAAAATATACTTATCAGGTGCTGTTGCTTGAATTTCTTTTGCTTTTTCAATTGCGCCATTCATACCTTTAGCACCGTCGGTAAGCACTAGATTTGCACCTAATGCTTTTAATAGCTTGCGACGTTCTAGGCTCATGGTGTTTGGCATAGTAAGTGTTAACTTGTAACCACGTGCTGCTGCAACAAATGCAAGTGCAATACCGGTGTTCCCCGATGTTGGTTCTATAAGTTCTTTACCTTCAACAAGCTGACCTGATTTTTCAGCTTCCCAAATCATCGATGCACCAATGCGGCATTTGATACTAAAGCTTGGATTACGAGATTCAACTTTAGCGTATACATTCCCACCTGTAACACGGTTAAGTTTTACCAGCGGTGTATTACCGATGCTTAGTGAGTTATCTTCAAAAATAGTAGACATAATGTTCCTTTGGATGCAATCTGATCAACGTGTTAATAGCCTTTGCTACTAACTATATAAACACACTTTACTGTGAGTTTAAAAAAACTAAAGTAAAGTTTGGCTATAACATATATCTATTGGGCTTATAACCAGCCGAAATAAAAATCAATTATTAACGGTGCTTTAGTTATTATAGGTGCGGGCTTAATTTGAAATTTAAAGAGTAAAAACTCGTTTAGTCAAAAAATGTTCGAAAGAGCATTGGATCAAGCTGTATTTGTTCGTTATTTGTGCATATGAATGTAACTTGAATAGTTTTATCACACAATGCGTCTAAAACATGATAAAAACACGTATCTAAATTCAATTAAGCAATCACAATGAAGTTAATCTTAAAATTAATTGCCGGTATTGTGGCCGGTATCTTAGTCGGACTGTATGTACCTATAACTGGTGTTGAACTTTTATTTACAGTAAAAGAGCTGATTGGTCAAATTATCTCCTTTACCATCCCTCTTATCATTTTATTTTTTATTGCATCGGGTATTGCTGGCCTACCAAAAGGGTCTGGTCACTTACTTGGTAAAACAGTCGGGTTTGCTTACAGCTCTACCATTATTGCAGGTACGCTTGCATTTTTATTAGTAAGTGCTGTTATACCTTTTTTAAGTGGTGGCATTACATTTGAAGCAGAAGTTGCTACTGAAATAGGTAGTTTTATTGATTTAGAAATTCCACCTCTGATGGGTGTAATGACCGCATTAGTGACTGCTTTTGTATTTGGTATAGGCATGAGCCAACTAGAACTTGATACGCTTAAAAAGGTATCTGATCAGGGTCGTGATGTAGTGGACGGGTTATTATCGAAAGTAATTATTCCAGCTTTACCATTTTACATTGCTGGCGTATTTGCCGAAATGACGGTGGCAGGCACTGTGGTAGATACGTTGCAAACATTTGGTGTAGTACTAATTGCAGCGCTTGTTATGCATTGGTTATGGCTAAGCGTTTTATATATAGCGACAGGTATATTGTTAAAACGTAATCCAATCGAATTAGTTAAAAATATGCTACCAGCTTACTTTACAGCGTTAGGTACTATGTCAAGTGCAGCAACGATTCCAGTATCGCTTCAATCAAGTAAAGCAAATAACGTTAAAGAAGATGTAGCTAACTTTACAGTGCCACTTTGCGCGACTATTCATTTATCTGGCTCAACTATCACTATAGTAACCTGTGCAATGGCTGTTATGTTTTTATCGCCAAGCATGGAAGTTCCTTCATTGATGGGTATGCTGCCATTTATTATGATGTTAGGTGTAGTAATGATTGCAGCACCGGGTGCTCCAGGTGGTGCAGTCATGTCGGCGCTTGGTTTATTAACAAGCATGCTTGGGTTTAATGAAGGTGCTGTTGCATTAATGATTGCACTTTATTTAGCACAAGATAGCTTTGGTACTGCGTGTAATGTAACGGGTGATGGTATCATTGCATTATGGGTTGACAGATTTAGCGAAAAATCGTCATCTTAAACTATTAGAGCGAGGCAATAATATTAATTATTGTTTCGCTTTATGTATGTTACTGTGGCAAATTAATTTAATTAAATTGCATGTTGTTAGGTAAGTGAGGATGTTCCATTGATTAATGTACTTTTAGTTGATGACCATGAACTTGTACGAACAGGAATCAAGCGTATTCTTGATGACGTACGAGGGTTTAAAGTAATTGGCGAAGCTAAAACTGGCGAAGAGGCTGTACAGTTTTGTCGTCAGCATGCGCCAAACATAGTATTAATGGATATGAATATGCCAGGCATGGGCGGATTAGAAGCGACTAAAAAGATTTGTCGTTACTGCCCAGATGTAAAAATTATTGTGCTTACTGTTAATTGTGAAGACCCGTTTCCGAGCAAGGTAATGCAAATTGGTGCACATGGCTTTTTAACTAAAGGTGCAGGTTCTGATGAAATGGTTCGTGCCATTCGTTGTGTTCATGCTGGTCAGCGTTACATTGCACCTGAAATTGCACAGCAGATAGCGCTTGCACAAGTGACAGGCCGCACAGATGAAAACCCTTTTCAGAGTTTATCTGAGCGCGAACTGCAAATTATGCTTATGATCACCAAAGGTGAAAAAGCACAAAATATAGCTGAACGCTTAAATCTAAGCTCTAAAACAGTAAATAGCTATCGTTACCGTATGTTTGAAAAGTTAAATGTAGGTGGTGATGTTGAGCTTACCCATTTAGCTATTCGTCATAAAATGATTGATATAGACGTTTCGTACTAACTATAATTTATGTCTGAATTCGATCACGTACATTTTCTCAAAACGCTATCAAGTGAGCCGGGCGTATACCGCATGCTTGATAGTGACAACCAAGTTATTTATGTTGGTAAAGCAAAGCATCTAAAAAAGCGTGTGAGCAGTTACTTTAGAAGTAACATTACCGATAGCAAAACACGCGTTTTAGTGAGTAATATTTGTAACATTGAAGTCACCCTCACCAATACTGAAACCGAAGCGCTGCTGCTAGAAAATAATCTAATAAAAAAATATCAGCCTCGGTACAACATATTATTACGCGACGATAAGTCGTACCCCTATATTTTACTCACTAGCCATAAACACCCTCGTTTAGCATTTCATCGTGGCAGTCGTAAAATTAAAGGTGAGTACTTTGGGCCTTTCCCAAGCGCAGGAGCGGTATCTGAAAGCTTGCGCTTAATGCAAAAAATATTTCCTGTTCGTCAATGTGAAGATGCTTATTACCGCGCAAGAAGTCGCCCGTGTCTGCAATATCAACTTAAACGTTGCTCAGCTCCATGTGTAAATAAAGTAACTGATGATGATTACAGTGAGCAAGTTGACTATGTTCGTAAATTTTTAACGGGTAAATCTCACGAAGTTATTGCTGATTTAATAAAAAAAATGGAAGCAGCCAGCCTGCAATTAAACTTTGAATTGGCGGCAAAAGTTCGCGACCAAATAATGCTACTTCGTAAAATGCAGGAGCAACAGTCTATTTCTGGCAACTTTGCAGAAATGGATGTTGTCGGTTTTGCGCATTTAAACGGGTTAAACGGCATTCATTTATTAATGATCCGCGATCATAAAGTACTTGGTAGTAAAACCTATTTTCCAAAAGTACCTAAAGATTCGAGTGAGCAAGAAATATTGACTTCATTTTTAGGACAGTACTATTTAGCGCCAGGAGCAACAGGGCGTATTGCAAAAGAAATCATATTACCGTTTGAAATAGAAGAGAGCGGGGCACTCGGCGAAGCGCTTACACAAATAAGTGAGCGCAAAGTAATCCTTAAAGTGGTCACTCGTGGTGAGCGTGCGCAATACTTACAACTGGCCAATAAAAATGCATTAAACAGTATTGCGGTTAAACAAAGTACCCAAGACTCTATTAATAAACGTTATGCACAATTAAAAGCAACACTGCGACTTGACGATATTACCCGAATGGAGTGTTTTGATATAAGCCACACCATGGGGGAGAACACCGTTGCAAGTTGTGTTGTATTTGACTCACAAGGCCCAAATACAAAAGAGTATAGGCGCTACAACGTAACAGGTATTACAGGTGGCGATGATTATGCTGCAATGGAATTTGCACTTAACAAGCGCTATAACAAGTTAGTAGACGAAGACAAAATTCCAGACGTTATCTTTATTGATGGCGGTAAGGGGCAGTTAGGACGCGCTGAGCAGTACTTTTCTAATTGGCCGCACACTAAAATGCCTTTATTAGTCGGTGTTGCAAAAGGAACGAGTCGTAAACCCGGTCTTGAAACACTATTGATTGACGGTGGACGCAAAACCATTCCGATGGATTCAGATGCGCCTGCGCTTCATTTGATTCAGCATATACGTGATGAGTCTCACCGTTTTGCTATTGCAGGGCATCGTAATAAACGACAAAAACAACGTACACAATCACTACTAGAAGAAATAAATGGAGTAGGTTCTAAGCGTCGCCAAACATTATTAAAATATTTAGGGGGCATGCAGGGTGTAAAAGCTGCTAATATAGAACAGTTAAAGAAAGTTCCTGGGATCAGCCCTGACATGGCTGAGAAGATATTTAACCATTTGCATGACAAGGGCTAGCCCTACATGCGAATATAGCAAAAAAGACATATCCAAGTAGTTATGTGGAATATTCCAAACACACTCACAACATTTAGACTTTTTCTTATCCCCGTTTTTTTGGTGATATTTTATTTGCCTTATAGCTGGGCTTTTTTTGCTGCCGCCTTTATTTTTTGGCTTGCATCGATCACCGATATATTAGACGGTTATTTGGCAAGAAAGCTTGAGCAATCAACTCCTTTTGGTGCTTTTTTTAGATCCTGTTGCTGACAAAGTAATGGTATGTGCTGCACTTGTAGCGTTATCTGATCAGTACCAGTCAATGTACATGACAATACCTGCTCTTATTATAATAAGCCGTGAAATTATCATATCTGCACTTCGTGAATGGATGGCAGAGCAGGGTAAGCGTGGTAATGTAGCTGTATCAAATATGGGTAAAATAAAGACGGCTGCACAAATGTTAGCCATTATCGGTTTGATTTGGCAATATGATACGTGGATGAACTATTTAAGTTTTGGACTACTGTACATTGCGACCTTTTTAACCTTGAGTTCTATGATGCAATATTTACGTGCAGCATGGGGTGAATTGACTAAAAATTAACTCTAAATGTATAATAACGCACCGTTTTAGATAAAAAACAAGCAAACAGTTCAAAACTAGCATTTTTTGTATTGACGCGTTTAATAATCTCTGTAGAATGCGTCCGTGTTGAGAGGGCATAGCCCCCGAGATAAACAAAACGGTAATTAATCAGTTACCTGAATGTTCACATAAATCATCATGTGTTAATTCAAATAACTGATAAATAAAATGCGGTACTAGCTCAGTTGGTAGAGCGCGACCTTGCCAAGGTCGAGGTCACGAGTTCGAGCCTCGTGTACCGCTCCAAGTTTATCTCAAGGTTATTACTCCAGTATTGGGGCGGAATGGCAGAGTGGCCATGCACCGGATTGCAAATCCGTTTACCTCGGTTCGACTCCGGGTTCCGCCTCCATTTCAAC
>NZ_BADV01000101.1:0-13378 GCF_000238895.1 Pseudoalteromonas sp. BSi20429
CAGTTACAGCATCATTTTTTTTCTCAACTCGGCTGACTAATTTTTCAAGATTATTGTCGGCATCACTAAATTGCAGAGGCCAAATTACCGTATCGGCTATAACTTCTCGCTCGGCCAATCCCTTAACCTGCACAGTACGTTCCATCTCTTTTACACTGAGAGCTGTGCTCTTTAAAATAAACCCTAAGTTAATTAAGCCTATACTTAAACAAATAGCCGCTATAACAATGTAAAAACCGGGGGTTTTATTCACAATAATCTCCTTGATTGATATCAATAATAAGCATCTAGACGCTCGAAATAACACAGTAAACAGGGTACATTGAGACTATAAATAACGCAAAATTTAATCAGCCTAGGAAAAACCATGAGCCTTAAGCGCATTACCCAGTTTTTTAACCCAAGCTCAGTGGCCGTTATTGGTGCCTCTAATATATCAACGCGTGCTGGTTTTGTGGTTATGCGCAACTTACTTCAAGGCGGTTTTAAAGGGCCGATAATGCCCGTTACTCCAAGCCATAGCGCAGTACATGGCGTACTTGCTTACCCCTCTATTGCTGACTTACCAAAAGTACCCGACCTTGCTGTTATTTGTACTAACAAAAATACCTTAATTGATATTATTGAGCAGCTTGGAGAGCTTGGCTGTAAAACGGCGATTGTTATTGCAGATGGGCTTTCTGGAGAGCAAAAAAGCGCGCTTAAAGCATGCGCTCAAGCCAAACAGGTTACTTTGCTTGGACCTAATTGTTTGGGCTTGCTGATCCCTCATATTGGTCTAAATGCGAGCTTTTCACATACAGTAGCAAGCCCAGGTAAAATTGCATTTGTATCGCAATCAGCAGCAGTATGCTCAACCATTTTAGATTGGGCTAAAAACAAAGAAATTGGATTTTCATATTTTGTATCGGTAGGTGATTGCCTTGATATAAACTTTAATGAACTACTCGACTTTTTAGGTCGTGATGCTAAAACCAAAGCTATTTTACTCTACATTGATAACATTGAAGATATTCGTGGCTTTATATCAGCAGCAAGAGCTGCGGCCTTTAGTAAACCTGTAATTGCGATTAAAACAGGTAAAACAAGTGCAGGCGCACTTGCAGCCGAAATTCACACCGGCGGAAAGCAAAGCTCTGATGCTGTTTACGATGCGTTATTTCAACGAGCGGGTATGCTGCGCGTAAATGATTTACGAGAGCTATTTGCAGCGACACAAACACTCGCCATGCATCCAAAATTATTAAAAGTAGAGCAACTAACAATTTTAACTAATGGTGGCGGCCCAGGTGTTATGGCCGTTGATGAGCTAATTCAAAGCTCCGGTAAATTAGCAGAACTAAGCATTGAAACCCGAAATGCGCTAAATAAAGTAATTCCGCAATCAGAAACCACCTCAAACCCTGTGGATATTTTTGGCGATTCAGCACCTGCGCGTTATAAGCAAGCATTAGAAATTTTACTGCACGCAAAAGAAGTTAAAAACTTACTGATTATCCATACTCCCTCAGCGCTTGCGCCCAGCGAAGACTACGCCAACATTATTGTAGAAACCTTACAAACATTACCTAAAATGGCGCGCCCTTACGTTATAACTAATTTTATGGGTGAAGACGCATCTTACGCCGCCAGAAAAGTGTGCTCAAACAACGCAATACCAACTTATAGAACACCAGAGGGTGCTGTTGGCGCGTTTATGCACTTGGTAACGTATCGCCGTAACCAAAAGCATTTAACGCAAACACCTGAGTCGAATACAGATGACGCAAAAATAAATAAAGTAGCAGCTAAAGCGCTTATTAATGAGTTTTTAGATGACGGACAAAGCTACTTACCTACCCATCAGGCAAGCCAAGTATTAAATCACTATGGTATTACATGCATTCAAACTGAGGTGGCTTACACCCCAACAGAAGCCAGAGAGCAAGCCATAGAACTTGGTTTTCCGGTCGCGTTAAAACTTATTAGCCCAAGCATTGCTTCAAAGTCTGAAGTAGGTGGTGTGGTGCTTAACTTAAACGATGCCAACGAGGTTGAACAAACCGCTTTTGCAATGCTTATCCGTATTAAAAATACGTATCCGGATGCTGTTATTGAAGGGTTTTCATTACAAAAAATGGCGCCGCGAGCAGGCGCAAATGAGCTGCGAATTGCAATTAAAACCGAGCCTAATTTTGGTCCTGTTATATTATTAGGTGAAGCAGGAACCGGCCTTGAATATGCGCAAGCCGCTGTTGCTCTGCCTCCACTAAATATGAACTTAGCAAAGTATTTAATTGCCGCAGCGCACGATAAAGGCGTACTAAAGGAGCGCATATTACCCGAAAAAGTTGATAAGTATCGTTTGTGTGCACTGCTAACGCGTATTTCTCAGTTAGTTATTGATCAACCTGACATAAGCTCAATGGAACTTAATCCTATACTTGCCAGTAATGGACAGTTTTTAGTGCTCGATGCCACCATGACACTTAGCCGTTATCAAACTCAGAGCAATCGTAAGCGCTTATCTATTCGTCCCTACCCTATTGAACTTGTTGAAGTGGTAACACTTAAAAACAACACCCAAGCTACGCTCAGACCAATAAAGCCAGAAGATGAACAAGCTCATAAAGCATTTGACGAGTCACTTAATAAAGAAGACAGATATAAACGCTTTTTTGGCGAACTACCACAATTTAACCACGATCAACTCGCGAAAATGACGCAAATTGATTACGACCGTGAAATGGCGTTTATTGTTTGCCAACGCTTTGAAGGTAAAACTCGCACATTAGGTGTGTCTCGCGTCATTATGGACCCCGATAACCTGCATGCTGAGTTTGCCATTGTAGTACGCTCAGATTGCCAAGGTTTAGGGCTTGGTCGCATACTAATGAGTGCAGCAATTAACCACTGTAAACGCCAAGGTGTGGAATCGATTGAAGGCATAACCTTACCAGAGAATACAGGGATGATTGAGCTTGCCCGTAAGTTAGGTTTTAAAATTAGTCGCGACTTTGAAGAAGGCAGTATTAACATGGTACTTAAACTTAAATAATGAATGAACCACACACTTTAAGACAAAAAATGGCTTGCCTGTTTGAAGGCACAGGCCAGTACCATCGAGCGGGACATATTCTTGATATTGCACTCATTAGCTTAATAATGATTAACGTTGTAGCCATTGTTATTGAGTCAATCCCAAGTGTGGCAGAGCAGTATTACAACGAATTCTTAGTTTTAGAAATTGTCTCGGTCGCTATTTTTGCTATTGAGTACTTAGCCAGGCTTTGGGCTTGCGTAGATAAAACACAATATGCAGCAATGGAAGGGTCTCATACCAAACGTCGGCTTAGCTATTTTTTCTCTCCTTTGGCAATTGTTGATTTAATTGCGATTTTACCAAGCTTAATGATGTTTTTATTTCCTCTCGATTTACGTTTTTTACGCGTGCTCCGACTATTAAGGGTGTTTAAACTCACTCGCTACTCACGCGCCATGCAGCTACTTTTAAAAGCCTTTAACGATGAAGGTAGTTCATTAATGGCTGCTTTTTTTATTATGGCCGTCGTGCTTATTTTAGCTTCATGCGGAATTTACTTAATTGAGCACGACATACAACCCGATAAATTTGGCTCTATTCCTGCGGCTATGTGGTGGGCAATGGCAACACTAACAACCGTTGGTTATGGCGATGTAGTTCCTATAACGCCATTGGGTAAGTTTTTCGGCGGGGTTATTACACTACTGAGCATGGGAATGGTTGCAATACCTACCGGTTTACTGGCGTCTAGTTTTTCAGAACAAATACGTAAACGCCGCCAATTTTTTGAAGATGCCGTACATGAACAAATTCAAGATGGCACTCTTAATAATACTCAACAAGAACACCTAGAAGAACTACGCTATAAATTAGGCTTGAGTAAACTAGAAGCTAATAAGGCCATTAAAACGCAGTTGAATGAGCATAATAGCCATTTGTTTTGCAGGCACTGCGGTAAAAGGCCTTAAATAAGTACTCCTATTATTAATTAAATATATCACTCCAATTGCGATTAATAAGCGGGAGTACTTCGGTATTAGGTACCGGTTTACTAAATAAGTACCCTTGAAAATGCATGCATCCTCGCGCCTTTAAAAAGGCGAGTTGGTGCGAGCTTTCTACGCCTTCAGCTACACATTCTTTACCTAAACTATCTGCAAGCGCGAGTATTGATTGAATAATAGCTTCATCGTCAGAATCTATGCCTATGTCTTGTACAAAGCTTCTATCTATTTTTAATACATCAATAGGAAAACGCTTTAAATAAGTAAGCGATGCGTAACCCGTACCAAAATCATCCATATACAATCTACAGCCCAACTTTTTAAGTTGTTCCATGCTGTGTAGCGCTTCTTTTGAATCACGCATTAATATTGATTCGGTTATTTCAAAAACAATTGCCTCAGACGACACTCCTGAATTACTTAACGCTTTTTTAATTTCAGGAACAAGGTCTTTAAACTCAAAATCAAGAGCCGATAAATTAATAGATAAATACAGGCTAGGTGAGGCTTTTCGCCACTCTTTTAGCTCTAATAAAGCGCGCGCAAAAGTCTGCAGCATAATTTTTGTAATTAGGCCTATACCTTCTGCTGCCACCGAAAACTCTTGAGTTTGCACAAGCTTATTTTCAGGCCAACGCAGCAGTACTTCAAAGCCTTCTGTTTTTTGACTTTCAGCGTTAATGATAGGCTGGTAGTAATTACAAAATTCTTCTTCTTGATACGCTTTAGTTAGCTGAGACTCAAGATGCAGCGCTCTTTGAACATGCTGATTCATCTCTTGCTTATAAAACTGATAACGCCCCTCTAAAGAGTCTTTTGCATGATATAACGCTATGCTCGCAGCTTTTAAAAGCGCAGAGCCTTGCTGTGCATCATCTGGTGATATAGACACACCAATACTTAAATTAACGTTTACAACTTGGCCATTAATCGTAATATTTTGATTCACACAATCCATCAACTTAGTGCATATAATGAGTACTTGTTCGATTTGCTGAATATCTTCCACCAGTACTACAAATTCATCGCCACCAAATCGAGCAACACTATCAGATGGACGCAAGGAGCATTTTAAACGCTCAGCAACTTCTTTAATTAGCTCATCAGCAACTGCATGCCCCAAAGAGTCATTAAAGTATTTAAAACGCTTAATATTTATATGTAATAAAGCGACTTTACATTCGTGAAATTTTGCTTGCTCAAGCGCGTGTTCAACGCGGTCATTAAATAACGTACGATTTGGCAACCCTGTTAAGGCATCGTAGTTGGCCAATAAGTGCAGCTCATTTTCGGCTGATTTTTGTGCATTTATATCGGTTAAAATAATGACATAGCTATTAAGGCGCTGTTCGTTATCCGCCACTGCACTTATTTTCACAAGTACATGGCGTGGCTCACCACTTGCTAAAACTACACTGTCTTCACACGAAAAGTGCTCTCCAATAGATAGCTTTTGCATTATGCGTAAATAATCAAAACGATTGCTGCGCGATATACCTAAATTTAATGCTCGACTAGATAACGACTCAGCAGAGAAGTTAAAGGCGGTTTGCAGTGATTTATTAGAAGCCCGAATATTTAAATTTTTATCGAGGATAAACACCCAATCACGTGTTTGCTCAAATGCTGCCGTAAATAGTAAAGCGTGTTCTTCAAACACCATCTCACGGGTCATATTTGTGTAGGTACCCGCTACTTTTTGTGGCGTTTTATCATCCCACTCAACGACTTTTCCAAAATCCTTATACCAGCGCCAATAGCCTTTTGCATGGCGCAGGCGGTAGGTGCAATTAAAGTAACCTTTATCGGTAGATAAAAACTCAAGCCACTCTAAGCGAAATAGCTGTTTATCTTGCGGATGAATTTTAGATAAATATTCATCTAGGCTCACGGTTTCATTTTCGTAGCCTAACTCACTCGCTAAGCGAGGTTGGTAAATACTTGGATTACTTGATTCCCAATCCCAAACACCCGATTCGCTGCCTTCAAGCGCTAGCTTTAAACGCGCTTCGCTTTCTTTACTTTCTTTATTTGCTGCCAATAAAATACGTTGAATTTTATTACGGCGCATAACCCACATAGCAACAAAGCCAATAAACAGCATGCCATAAAGCACCATAAAATAAGGTGCACGCCAAAGTGGATACTTTACTTTTATTTTTAAAATAGCAGGCGAGGTATATTCGCCAGTCAGGGGGTCTTTAGCCCAAACTTTTAATTGATAATTACCTGGATTCAATTTTGGAAACAATACACGGTTGTTATTTCGGGTATAACTTTTTTGTCCGTTATCGAGTTGATACTCATAAATGATGCGTTCTTGATTACTAAATGCCATGGCCGAAAATGCAACTTCAAGCCCTATATCATCATGGTTTAAAACAACCTCGTTGAGCGGTTGTTTTAAATCAAGCGATAAATCTCGTGACATTAAATCTACTCGCGTAATATTTACGTGATCAATAAGCGACTGATAGTTTTGGTTTTCCATTGGATGAAAATAAGTAAAACCTTTTAAGCTACCATACGCAATATGGCCATCTTTGAGCTGTGCCATGGCGTTGCTATTAAACTCAGCAGAGAGTAGCCCTTCTGATGTAGAAAATTGCTGAAAATGAAGTGTTTCTGGGTTTAATCGCCAAATGCCTTTATGGCTACTCATCCAGATCATGCCATCATCATCTAGCACCATATCGTATAGCAGAGTGCCTAATTTATTCCTTTCTAAATCAATTGTATGGACTAATTGATAGGTAGATGCGTCAAGGCCTATTAAACCGAAATTAGAAAGTGATATCCACAATATATTGTTGTTATCTATTAAGTAAGAAAGCACACTAATGGCTACGTTTTCATGCTGTTTTGGCACTTTATAAATCATTTTAAGTGCTAAATCACTTGGGTTTACTTGGTATAAAATACCGGCATTAAAAAATAATGGTGAATCTGGTTTATTGCTCAGCGCAGGTAAAAAGCCATGAGCTAAAAAGGGTTCAAACTGATCAAACTGGCCACCCAAACGCGTTATTACTTGAGAATCTATATTGTATATAAATACCCCATGATCTGAGTGTACAAAGTATAGATCGCCATTTGGCATTAGTGTTACGCCATGCACCCTACCGGTAATTAACTCCTGATTAGCAGGGTTATGCACTTTAGGTTCGCTAACTTGATGCGTTACAGGGTCAAAAATAAACAAACCACGGTTCGTATAAAGCCATAAATTATTTTTATAAGGCGTTATTTCATATACGGTAAACTCAGTGGTGAGTAAGTCGACTTTGTAATCTTTTAAATAAGCTTTACCAATATTTGTTTTTAAATCAACCTCGGTAATACCGTTATGCGTTGCAAGCCAAAGCTTGTCTTTATATTCGGTAATCCCCCAGATAGAGTGATGCGATAAACCATCCCCCCCGAGCAAAGTGCCATCGACATTATTAAAATGATAGCTGTCATGAGATAAATAAAACGCACCATCAGTCTTAGTCGCAACCCACGTACCACCCGATTTATCTTTTGCCATATCAATAATACTGGTATCGGCAAGTGTGTACTTACTTTGGGCTATTCGAGTGTTTTTAATCATCTCCCCGGTGTTTAAATCAAATTTAAACAAGCCTTTGTCGGTAGCTAAATCTATTGTTCCGTGTTCGTTTACTATGCTCCAAACATTTAGGTCACTTAGTAATACTTTACTTTTAAAAGGTAAATCTGGGCGTTCAAACATTTTTGATAAATTACTAATATCAACTTCGTATAAGCCTTGTACCGCCCCGACTAATAGTTGTTTATTTTCACCTAATACGAAAGACTTAACATTATTTTGGTAAATATGTTCAGCTTCACCTTTTAAATGCTGCAGGGGTCTAACTTGCTCTGTGGCAATATCAAATACGTATGCGCCATGGCTTGTACCTATAAATATATAACCATTGTAAGCAAACAGCTTTCTCACAAGAGTATTTTTATATTTAGCAGGCAGCTCAAAAATAGTTGTTATTTTTCCGGTTGCTATATCAAGCTTTGCAAAATCGCGGCCTCGGCCAATCCAAAGTGTTTTTTTATCAACAGCCACCATACTAAACACAGACTGATTGATAATCTCTTCTTCACTGGTAGGTTTTTCTAGAAATTGCTGATATGAATCTGTTACGGGGTCGTATCTAAATAGGCCTGCAAGTAAAGAGGCTATCCAAATGTGCCCTTGAGGGTCTTGGTAAATACGATCAATGATCGCTTCTTCTAATTCACCATTAGGGCCGTTTATTGGAATAACTTGATAGCCATCATAACGATTAAGCCCAGCCTCAGTAGAAAGCCAAAGGTAACCATTAGTGTCGATAAGCATTGTATTAACGTAGCTTTGCGATAAGCCTTCGCTTGGAGATAAACGTTTTACTTGTGCGCCTACTTGGCAACTTAGGATAGTTATTAAAACTACAAAGCAACTAATGATCCCATTAACGCATTTACTCATGCTTATTCCATATTATTATTTATTATTATGGGTACTCTAGAGCGACTATATTTCGATGTTTGTAAGTATCAAAAAGTACTTGTAAAGCAAGAGTATATGTTAACACCTGGTTAAAACCAATAGCACAATATAAATCAACTACGTTTTTATATGCGAAGGTATTAATCATCTTATCTTGCGACTTTAAGAGTGTTGATAATAGCTGTTTAGCAACACCTTTACCGCGATGTTCCAGCGCAACAAACATGGTAGATAAAAATAAGAACTCTGTTTTATCTTGCAGCCTACATGCTGCAACTATTTCATTATTATAGTAAGTAACCCATACCTTATCTTGTTTATTAGCCCGCCCTCTTACATTATGTTTTTTATAAAATTTATTAACGAGTGGAACTTTTAGCCCATCCAGCAACTCAACTATATACATTTTTATATCAACACTTAGCTAAGCATTAGCGCTAAATATTGCTCAAATTTTTGCTTCAAAACCATTTGTTCAGCCATTGGACGGCTATGGATTGTATTATAAACTTGCTCTCTCGTTTTTTTATTTCGCTTAATTTGATACGCCCAAAAAGACGCTTCATAATCTAACTGAATTTGGTATTTTTCTTCACGTGACAATAGGCATAAATTAAAACTCACAATACTTCCTCATTCGCTTTTAAAATTATTTGATTAACCCCGAAACTGGGCAAGAGGTAATCTCCTTGTTATTATACGCGTCTTATTTTATTTATTTCTGTAGTAATTGGAACTGATAATGAATAGACATTTTAGTATCTTGTTATTATTGGTAAATTTATTTTTTAGTGCCTCTTGTTTTAGTCATCAATACAACCTCACTTTTAATCGTCCGCAAAGTACACCACAAGCTGATTATGCCTTAGAGTTATTAAAGTTAGCATACGCAGATATCGGTTTTAAAATACATATAATCGATTTTAGTCACCAAAATGCTTTGCTAGCTGCAAATAATGGCGTACTTGATGGGCAGTTAGGAAGAGATGCAAGCGTTGAAGAAAATTACGAAAACTTGATTAGGGTCGATTATGAGCTCTTTAAGTTTGACTTAGTATTATATAAAAACTGTTTACCTAGCAGTTTAGAACAGCTCGATAGCGTCGCAATTGTTGATGGCTACCCTGTCCAAGAACATTATTTAGCAAGCACACAGTTTGCAGGGAATATTATTAAAGTTAAAAGCATGAATACCCAACTTAATTTGCTTGCTCAGAAAAAAGTACAGGGAGCTTTAATGATTAATTTTATAATGCAAAACAATGAGCTACCTTCACCTCAAGGTTGCTTTGTAAAAGAAGTGCTGAATACTTATCCGCTTTATCATTATTTAAATAAGCGTAATGAAAACTTGGTAGAAAAGCTTAAAATGTCATTAATTAACTTAACTAACAATGGCACTGTGTACGCACTAAGAGCCAAGTATGGATTAAGCTTTTAAAAGTCGAACCCTTGCTGCTGCGCCTGTGTGCTTGGCACTGCATTTTGCTGCTTTTTTTGAAGATAACGTTTGTAGCGCTGCTGGCACAAACTAAGCACCTTCTTTTTTTGGTCGTTCGTTAAGGTATTCCACGAAAAGCGTTCATCCCGACTACGATAACACCCTTTGCAATACCCTCTGTTATTAACTAAGCAAATACTCTTGCAAGGACTTGGAATATCAAATATTTCAATTTGTTGCATGCATAAGTACCGCCCAGTTGAAGAGGAGGTATTAGTATAGCGTTATTTTTGAGCAAAAAAAAAGCAGCAATTTAATTGCTGCTTAGTTTCATTGAGCTGTGAGTATTAATGTTCACAGCTATTAGTATTTATCTCTGTTTTACGGTGAAATGGCTTAGCGTACATAGCTAGCACTAATGGTTTTAACTCTTCAGGTACACAGGCTAAACGTTGTTCAAATGTCGCTGTATCAGGAGAGTCTATTACCGCATCTTTACAACCACCAGCGATGTAATTGCCTGGGTGTAAATAAAACGAATCAACAATTTGCCTATCAATTGTTTTAGCAAGCTCTTCAGCACTATCACATTTAGATTCAATTGGTTGCCCAAATGCTAAATGCACGTGCCCTTTAGCAGTACTAAAGCCTTCAACAATGCTCGCAATATCTTCACCAGCCGATTTAACGTACTCACCATGATGCTGCTTGTGGTAAAGCTCTTTGGCTTTAGCAATTGCACACGGCTCATATTGATAAGAAATAGAAACAGGCACTATTTTTAACTCTTTAATATAATCGCCAAACTCTTTCTTTTGTTTACGCCCATTTAATTGCAGCATCTTTAAAAGCGCAGGATCAGTTTGATCAAAACCGTCTTTTGCACGCCCTTCTTTTTGCGCAATCCAAATAGAATTTCCACCGACCACAGAATCGTAAATGTATGACGATAATTGAGTCAGTGCTTTTAACATCTCTTTTGGTGCTTTAGCAGAGCGCTTAACTATAAAGCTTTTATTTAGACGCATAAGCTCAGTAATGTAAGGTATTTGCAATAAATTATCGCCAATAGCAATACGCACTGTTTTCATTTTATGTTGGTATAAACCCCAGTTAACTAATGCAGGATCAAGCACTATGTCTCTGTGGTTTGAAATAAATAAATAGGCCTGGTTAGCATCTAACTGTTCTAACCCAGAAAAGGTAACTTTTGATGTGGTGCGCTTCACTAGTTTATCTAAGTATTGTGCCACTTCATTTTGCACATCTTCAACGGTGCTTACTTTGCCCCATTTTTTGCGTAACTGACTTCTTACCATTGGACGCGCAATAAAAGGCACTGCCGATAAAAAGCGCGGTAAATTATACTTTGCTATTACATCAATAAACGCATCATCGTTAATTAAACGTGTAAGCGACGCCGCAACTTCGTCGTCGTTGTATGGGCGTATATCTGCGTATTTATCTTCTAATTCACTCATTACTACATCTACAATGTTAAAAAACGGTACGCCAAAGCGCACCGTTTATGTCTATATCCGATTATAACTCAGCCAATCTAAAATGCGAAATAACCAAAAAAACGATTTTTATTTTTAGCAACTTGTTTTAAAGCCGAGTTTAATTACCTTCTATGACCATGAGCTTGCTCAAAAGTGCAAAAATCTGATCAGTCTAGCAAAATACCATGTTCTCAATCTGCTAGTGGGCAGACCACTAATACAAAGCCCTCTAATCATTTGGTAGTAATACCATTAACAAAGCCTTTCTTTCGTAGTACCTTAAGCTCGTATTTTAGATTTTTGATGGATCGTAGGCATCTTTTTACGATTTTAACTCTTTCAGATCCACTTATTTTAGGGCTCATAATGAACATTACTATTCTTGATAACGCAACGTTAGCTAAAACGTCTCTTACTGGTATTGAACAACTTGGTAAATTAACGACTTATGAACTTACTAGCCCAGAGCAAGTTATTGAACATTGCCAAGGTGCTGATGTATTAATCACTAATAAAGCCGTTTTAAATCGCGACACTATTAGCAAACTTACACAGCTTAAATTAATTTGTGTAAGTGCAACTGGTACTAATAATGTTGATCTAGAAGCCGCTAAAGAATTTGGTATTGCCGTAACTAATGTAGCTGGCTATTCAACACCTTCTGTTGTTCAACATACGTTTTCTTTAATTACTAACTTACTGGGTAACACACACCGCTATCAGGCGGATTGCCAGCAAGGCGCGTGGCAAAAAAGTGAAATGTTTTGCATACTCGATTACAGCTTTAACGACTTACAAGGTAAAACATTTGCCATTATAGGCGGTGGTACGCTAGGTAAAGGCGTTGCTAAAGTGGCTGAGGCATTTGGCGCAAATGTTATTGTTGCAGAGCGCAAAGGTGTTAAATGTCGCGACGGTCGTACGCCTTTTGAAGACGTCATTAAAACAGCCGATATAATCAGCGTACACTGCCCGCTAACAGATGAAACACGTGATTTAATTGCACTTAATGAGCTTAAAATGATGAAGCCAAGCGCTATAATTATTAATACAGCACGTGGTGGAATTATTAACGAATCCGACTTAGCTACAGCACTTGAGCAAAACCTAATTGCTGGAGCCGGTGTTGATGTACTAACTAAAGAACCTGCTGAGCTTTCAAACCCACTTGCTAATTACAAAGGTAATAACCTTTTACTTACTCCACATATAGCATGGGCAAGCACCGAATCTATTGTGCGTTTAATTAATGAAGTAAGTTTAAATATTGCTGCATTTAATAAAGGCGAATCACGTAACCGCTTGGTGTAGTGATTTTATTGTAGTAATCAAATAAGCTAAAAAATGGCTGTTTTTACTAATACATTTAATATTTTATTAGATAAAAACAGCTTAACCCCCTTAACAAACTGATTAATAACAACTTATAAATATGGTCTACTCTTTGCTTTAATACAGCTAATAACCAA
Source organism: Pseudoalteromonas sp. BSi20429 (assembly GCF_000238895.1). Taxonomy (NCBI): domain Bacteria; kingdom Pseudomonadati; phylum Pseudomonadota; class Gammaproteobacteria; order Alteromonadales; family Pseudoalteromonadaceae; genus Pseudoalteromonas; species Pseudoalteromonas sp. BSi20429. The sequence goes on from NZ_BADV01000101.1 coordinate 12,943, forward strand.
TTAAAAATCTTATTAAGGTAAATAAAAATGAAAAAATCACTTTTAGCAGCCGCTTTAATCGCTCCATTTTTAACAGGCTGTGTTATTGCCGTATCAGATGGTGAAGCTGAGACTCATTGGGCTGGTAAGAATTCATCTAGCTGGCAAGCACAACATAAAAATAATCGTGAAGTTATATCAGAGCTAAAAATGGATAGCAGTTACCAATCTGTTTTGACGCAATTAAAAACGCCTAATTTCACAGAGCTATTAAAAAAAGATGACGATGTATACCAAGTACTTTTTTATGTAACTCATAGCAAGCATTCAGATTCTAAAACAACGAAAGATGAATGTACGCCACTTGTATTCAAAAATGATAAGTTAGTGGGCATTGGTGAAACCGCTTTAGGTATGATCACGCAGTAACCAATAAAAAAATGTTTGATACAAAAAC